>JALYKQ010000073.1 GCA_030774675.1 Gemmatimonadota bacterium
ACGCAGGGTACATGCGTCGCGCCCTCGCCCTCGCCGAACAGGGCTGGGGTCAAACAGCGCCGAACCCCATGGTCGGCGCTGTTGTCGTTCGCGACGGCGCCGTCGTCGGGGAGGGGTTCCACGCTCGCTTCGGCGAACCCCACGCCGAGATAGTAGCTCTAAAGTCGGCTGGCGATCGCGCCCGCGGATCGACCATGTACGTCACGCTCGAGCCATGCAACCACTTCGGCAAGACTCCACCCTGCACTGAAGCGATTCTTCAGGCGCGCGTCCAGCGCGTGGTGATCGCGACCGCCGACCCAACCGCTCTGGCTGGGGGCGGAGCCCGCCACCTCGTCGACTACGGCGTTCAAGTCGACTTCACAGTGGAGGAGGCGGCCGCACTCGAGCTGAATGCTTCATTCTTTTTCGCAGCCGTGAGCTCGAGTCGGCCATGGGTAACGCTCAAGCTTGCTTTGTCCGGCGACGGCCGGATGAACGATCCCTCGGGGGAGCGACGGTGGATAAGCAACGAGCTCTCGCGTAACGAGGTTCAGCGCCTCCGCGCCAACGTGGATGCCATTGCGGTCGGGCTTGGCACCGTGCGAGCGGATGATCCACAGCTCACAGCAAGAGGCGCGATCCGGGCTCGAGTTGCCCCCATGCGGGTGGTGTTCGACCGGAATGCCGAAACTCCCCTCGACGCCAATCTGGTCCGTACGGCGAAAGAGACGCCGACCATGATTTTCGCCCACCATCCTCCGGTAGCGCGGCTCGCCGCACTCCACAACGCCGGAGTCGATGTCTTTGAAGCCGAAGACCTGCCAGGGGCGCTGGGGGCGCTGCGCGGATTCGAGGTGCAACATCTGATGGTCGAGGGTGGGGCGCGCGTCGCGCAGGATTTCCTGCGGCAAGATCTGGTCGACCGACTTGTTATCTTTCAGTCACCCATCGCGATCGGTGGGGATTCGCTGGGTCCGTTCGATGGGCTGCCTGGCAACTTTCGGGAAACGCTGACGAGGATGCCCATAGTCCGGCGTGCCGAGTTTGGCGACGATGTCATGACCGCGTATGCGTTGCGCGAGGTTTGAATGTTCACGGGGTTGATCGAGCAGATTGGTGAAGTCGAAAGCGTTCGGCAGACCGACGCCGGGCGCGAGCTCCGCATCCGCGCTCCATTCACCGATTTGTCGCGTGGTGAAAGCATCGCCGTCAACGGCGCCTGCCTCACGGTCCGGGAATTTGGGTCGAGCTGGTTCGACGCGGCTGCGGTGCTGACCACGCTCGATCGCACTACGATCGGAGACTGGAATAATGGAACACGCCTCAATCTTGAACGTGCATTGCGACCGGGTGACAGGCTGGGCGGGCACATAGTACAGGGTCACGTCGATGGCGTCGGCATCGTGACCGCACGTGGACAGGTTGATGACACTCTATTGATCGACGTCTCGGTGCCTGCTTCGATCGAGTCTCTGATGGTCTTGCATGGGTCTGTCGCGGTGGATGGCGTCAGCCTCACGGTCAACGATCTAAAGCGGGGCGGATTGCAACTTTCACTCATCGAATACACTTTGCGTCACACCACTTTGGGCGAATTGAGAGAGGGAAGCCGCGTTCATGTCGAGGCGGACGTGGTCGCTAAACATGTGCGTCGATTGCTCGAGCCCTATCTGCGCGAGGCGACGGCGCTAACTTCCCTGACTGATTTTTCGCTGGAGCACTAGGAATCATGGAGTTTGGAACCGTCGAGCAGGCAATTGCCGACATCAAGGCTGGCAAGTTGATCATCGTTGCCGACGATGAGGATCGCGAGAACGAGGGCGATCTGATTTGCGCGGCGGAGCTGGTCACGCCCGAAATGATCAACTTCATGATTCGGAAGGCGGGTGGATGGATTTGTCTGGCGCTCACCGGAGAGCGCGCTGACCAGCTCGAGCTCGCTCAACAGAGCGAAGTCAACACTGACGAGTACCGGACTGCGTTCACGATCAGTATCGATGCCGATGAGCGATTTGGGGTCACCACCGGAGTGAGCGCGCAGGATCGCGCCAAGACGATCCGTGTGGCGGTCGATCCGAAGTCTGCGCCCACCGATCTCCGACGCCCTGGTCACGTGCCCCCTCTTCGAGCGCGCGATGGCGGCGTGCTTCAGCGGGTTGGACACACAGAGGCCGCGGTGGACCTGGCTCGTCTGGCGGGACTCGTGCCGGCGGGCGTCGTCTGCGAGATCCTGAGCGAGGACGGTTCGAGCGCGCGGCGGCCCGAGCTCGAGCGATTTGCGCAAGAGCACGACCTCACCTTCATCACGGTTGCCCAGCTCGTTGCGTATCGACTTCAGACCGAGCGTCTCGTACACCGAGTCGCAGAAGCGCGGCTCCCGTTGGAGAGCGGCTCGTGGCGGGTCGTCGGCTACCGCAACGATGTCGACGATCATGAGCACATTGCACTCGTTTACGGCGACGTCGGGCCGGAGTCCAGCGTGCTCGTCAGAATGCACTCCAAGTGCCTCACCGGAGATGTGTTCCATTCCCTTCGCTGCGATTGCGGGTGGCAGCTCGAGACCGCGATGAAGATGATTGCGAAGGAGGGGAGGGGCGTGATCGTGTACCTGGATCAGGAAGGGCGCGGCATCGGTTTGCTCAACAAGCTCAAGGCCTACGAGCTCCAGGATGAGGGAAGCGACACCGTAGAGGCAAACGAGCGACTTGGCTTCAAGCCGGATCTCCGCAACTATGGCATCGGCGCTCAGATTCTCCTCGATCTCGGGCTGAAAACGATCCGACCCATTACCAACAATCCGCGCAAGCTGGTAGGGCTCGAAGGGTACGGACTCACCATCGACGAACGTGTCCCGATTATCTCGATCGCGCACGACGAGAACTCAAGCTACCTCGAAGCCAAGCGGGCGAAGCTCGGGCACCTCTTCGCGTCGTAGATGGCAGAGTTTGTGGGATTGCCGAGCGGCGTCGGCCGGCGCGTGGCCGTCGTCGCCAGCCGCTTCAACGAACCCATCGTAAAAAAACTCGTCGACGGTGCGCTGCAGGCTCTGCTCAAATCTGGTGTCGTTTTCGAGGACATCGATGTCGTCTGGGTTCCGGGAGCGTGGGAGCTTCCAGTCGCCGCTCGTTGGCTTCTCGAGACTGAGCGCTACGACGGCATCGTAGCCGTCGGAGCCGTAATTCGGGGCGAGACGGCACACTTCGACTTCATTGCAGCGGAAGCTTCAAGAGGTCTCGCCGAGGCCAGCACTGACTCGGAGACACCGATCGGATTTGGTGTGCTCACCTGCGATACCGAAGAGCAGGCCGAGGCGCGCGCTGGTGGCGCGCACGGTAACAAGGGGTGGGACGCGGCGGTGGCGACGCTCGAAATGGCGGATCTGGTCGATCGCCTCAGTCCGGACCATGAGGATTGAGACGCGGGCGCGCGCACGGGCGCTCCAGGCGCTCTACGCGTGCGAGATGCGGGGCGGAAAGAATCTCGATCGAGTAGCGGCGCAGGTATGGGACGATCTTGCTGTCGCCCCTGAAGAGCGGCGGCTCGCGGGCCTGCTCGTCCGCGAAGTGGTGAGTGGGGGACCGGAGCTGGATACGAGACTCGCCGATCTCACCACGAACTGGCGGCTCGAGCGGCTGGGCGCGATCGAAAGATCCGTTCTTCGCCTGGGCGCTGCCGAACTTATGAAGGGCGAGACGCCGCCACGCGTCGCAATCCAGGAGGCAGTCCGCCTCGCCGAGAGATTTGGCACTTCCGCCAGCGCCAAGTTCGTCAACGGCGTGCTCGATGCTTTCGCGCGACAGGCCGGCGTGCTCTAGTGCGGATACTGGTTCTAAACTGGCAGGATCACGAGAATCCGCAGGCAGGGGGAGCCGAGCTTCACCTCAGGGAAATCTTCAGTCGGATCGTCGCCCGCGGACATACTGTAGACCTTCTTTGCAGCTCCTGGGAAGGCGGTTCCCAGCGGGTGATGCTCGATGGCATCGATGTCCACCGGGTGGGCACTCGGCAAACCTATCCCTTCCTCGCTCGGGGTTATTATGCCTCCCGCCTCGCGGCGAACAACTACGATGTGGTAATCGAGGATCTGAACAAAGTTCCGCTCTATACACCGCTGTGGGGCGTAGGCAAACTCGTCGCTCTCGTTCATCATCTCTTCGGCGCAACCGTATTTCGGGAGGCCCCACTCCCGCTCGCCGCCGCCGTATGGCTGTCCGAAAGGCCACTCGGCACTCTTTATCGCACCGTTCCGTTCCAGGCAGTGAGCGTCAGCACCGCCGACGATCTGGTGGCGCGCGGGATTCCGCGTGGCGCAATCCGGGTCATTTACAACGGAGTCGATTCCGAGCGGTTGACACCCGATCCCGCTGAGCGATCCGCGAAGCCTCTGTTCGTCTATCTCGGCCGGCTCAAGAAGTACAAGCGGGTCGATATCGTGATTCGCGCCTTTGCGGAGCTTCAGCTCCCCGACGCCACGCTCGAAATCGCGGGAGCCGGTGACTATCGCGCCAAGCTCGAACGGCTGGTAAAATCCCTTGGCTTGGCGGACAGGGTGAAGTTTCTGGGCTTTATTACAGAGGACCAAAAGATTCATCTTCTTCGCCGTGCATGGGCCTCGACGCTCGCGTCGCCAAAGGAAGGGTGGGGAATCAGCAATCTCGAAGCTGCGGCCTGCGCGACTCCTGTGATCGCCGCCAACTCACCGGGGATCCGCGAATCAGTAATAGACGGACAGACCGGCTTCCTCGTTCCCCCGACCGATGTGGAGGCGATGACCGCTGCGATGAGGGGAATCGTCGAATCGCCGGCATTGGTGTCATCGCTTGGCGCCGCTGGCAGACATTACGCGGAGACATTTACGTGGGAGCGCGCCGCCGGCGAGACGCTGGCGCATCTGGAGCACGTAGTCGCGCGATGACCCGATTCAGACTGCAGCCAGGGGAGCGGAAATGCCGAGCCCCAAGGTAACCGTCGCACAGCTTCTCGAGCGCTTGCGGGGAACACTGCAGCTCGAGGAGATGGAGCCGGGCACTGGACTCGATCGCACAGTCGGGAACCCCGAAGTCTCGAGTCCTGGACTCGTGCTCGCGGGTTACGTCAAGCGGTTCTCGCCGGGCCGGCTACAGGTACTGGGCGAAACGGAGATCACGTATCTGACATCTCTCGCCCCCGCCGATCGGAAGAAGATCCTCGAGCTGTTCTTCTCGTTTCCGATCCCCGCGGTCTTCGTTACCAAGGGGCAGCGTCTTCCTACTGGACTTAAAGAGATTGCAAGTGCGGCCGGAATTCCTCTCATTCGCACCAAGCTAAAAACCGCTGAGTTCTACCGGCGCATCAAGCCGGTGCTCGAGATGGAATTCGCGCCGACGGTCTCTCTGCACGGCTCTCTCTCCGACGTCTTCGGCGTTGGACTGTTCTTCACCGGCAAGAGCGGGATCGGGAAATCCGAATGCGTGCTTGATCTGGTGGAGCGCGGCCACCGGCTCGTTGCCGATGATCTCGTCATCACCAGCAAGCGCGGTAACGATGTCTTGATCGGGCGCGGCCACGAAATGCAGCGCCACTACATGGAGATTCGGGGCGTCGGGCTCATAGACATTCCCGCAATATTCGGAATCCGAGCTGTGCGCCAGCAAAAGCGTATCGAGGTCGTCGTTCAGCTCGAGGAGTGGGACCAGCACGCCATAGTCGAACGCACCGGGCTGGACGTCCAGACAACAACCATACTCGAAGTCGAGCTGCCGAAGATCACGGTGTTCCTGAACCCGGGGAAAAACATCACCGTGATCGCGGAGGTGATCGCGCTCAATCACCTTCTGCGTTACTCGGGCATCAATGCGGCGGAGGCCTTCAACGACCGCCTGGTGCGCCGCATGAAGAACGCGGCGGCAGAGAGCAACATCCGCGAATATCTCCAGGAAGACCATGAGTGACAGCGAAAGCGCCGCATCGCAGCTGCCGAGAGCGATAGTAGTCGGTCACGGTGAGTTCTCCGCGGGGCTCGTCTCCGCAGTCGGGCAAATCTGCGGTCTCGCGGACAAGCTGGTCGTCCTGTCCAACACGGGAATGGGGCCCGGGGATATCGAGGCGGCGATCCGCCATCACCTCGCGCGGACGGGTGCGCGCGTGATCTTCACAGATCTTCCGGGTGGGAGCGCAACGATCGCGGCGCGCCGCATCGCGAAGGAGAATCCGGATATCGTCCTGGTCAGCGGCGTCAACCTCGCCACCCTCCTGGATTTTGTGTTCAGCTCCGCGGGTACCCCCGAAGAAGCCGCGAGAGCAGCGGCCGAGCGAGGAAAAGCGTCGCTTATTGTCATTGAGCGCGGCTGATGGGGATTCACCTCTACCGCATCGACGACCGGCTAATTCACGGGCAGGTCGTCGTCGGGTGGGGCCAGCCACTCAACGTTCGCTTTCTCGTGCTCGTCGACGATCTCGTCGCTTCCAGCGACTGGGAGAAGGAATTGTACCGCATGGCAGTTCCGCCCGAGATGGAGATCTACTTTGCGGACATCGACGGGGCGATCAGGGATCATGCGCGGTACGCCTGCGATCCACGCCCCGGTATCCTCATCACCGGCGACATCGCGAGCATGTTGCGGCTGGTCAGGGGAATCAAGGCAATCGGTAGCGTCAACCTCGGTGGAATTCACCATCGCGCTGGGCGGGCGGAGAAGCTTCGCTACGTGTTTCTGACACCCGATGAGGAGAACGAGCTGCGAGCACTCGAGGCGTCGGGCGTGGAGGTCACCGCGCAGGATGTTCCCTCCGCGCGGGCACGGCCACTTGCCGAAGTGCTCGAGGGCGAATCGAAGTGAATCTGCTTCAGGCGCTGCCGATAGCCATGCTGGGCGCATTGCTCGGGCTCGACGTCGTCAGCTTTCCGCAGGCGATGGTTTCCCGCCCGATCGTAGCGGCAACTCTCGCAGGTGCATTCATCGGTCATGCGCCGGCGGGACTCCTCATCGGTGTCGTGCTCGAGCTCATTGCGCTCGACACCCTGCCGTTCGGTGCTTCGCGCTATCCCGAATGGGGATCGGCCGGCGTAGTCGGGGGCGCGCTCTTCGCGGCACAGCCGCCCGGGATGCCCGGCGCGCTGCCGGCCTCGCTGCTGGCGGCTCTGCTCACCGCGAGCATCAGCGGCTGGAGCATGGTCGTTCTGCGTCGGATCATTGCCACCCGACTGGAGCGTGCCCGCGATTCGATCGAAGCGGGATCGCGCGGTGCGCTCATCTCACTCCACTTGTCTGGCATGACAATGGACCTGCTTCGGGGGGCGCTCGTCACCACACTCGGCATGATGGTCTTCAGTCCACTCGTGCGCGCGATAGTCGCGATCTGGGGAAGCGAGTCGGCGCCGTCGCGCGCGGTGGTCGTGGTAGTCGCGGCCATCGTTGCGGGAGGAGCGCTATGGAAGGTCTTTCACTCGGTTCGCTACGTACTGTGGTTTTTTCTTGGAGGCCTGCTCGTTTCGATGGTCCTGCTGGCAACCCTATGACCAACCCCTCGGCTCCCACAGTTTCGCTCCCGCTCCGCATCAAGCTGGCGATCTACTTGCGCCTGCTGGCGGTTCAGGGCTCCTGGAACTACGAGACGCTGATGGGGACGGGCATCGGCTTCGTGATGGAGCCGGCGCTCCGGTGTTTGCCCGGTGGAAAGGACGGCGCCCAGTATCGCGCCGCGCTGGCGCGCGAATCGCGCTATTTCAACGCGCACCCCTATCTGGCGGGAATCGCCGTCGGCGCGCTCACACGTGCCGAGCTGGACGGCGTCGATCCGGTGAGAATAGAGCGGTTTCGAACGGCGCTGGCGGGTCCGCTCGGCAGCGTAGGGGACCGGCTTGTCTGGGCGAGCTGGCTGCCGTTCTGTTCTCTCGTCGCTCTCTCCGTTTACGGTGCCGGCGGCTCGGTGGTGCAGGTTGTCGGTACATTTCTGTTGCTCTACAACGTCGGCCATTTTCTGCTGAGAGCATGGGGACTTCAGATTGGTCTGTCGCGCGGGCTCAACGTTGCCTCGGCTCTTGGCAATCCGATCCTGAGGCAAGGTCCCCAGTACATCGGGAGCGCCGCCGCGCTGGTGGCGGGCCTGGCGCTCCCGCTCGCCCTCCAGCGGGTCGTCGGACCTGGCCGGGTGTTGGCGGGCGGGATCATCGTCGCCGCGTTGATCGGAATTCTGCTACTTGCGCGTTTGCGCGAGCGCGTCGAGGGCTGGCGCATTGCTCTGGGAGTGCTCGCGATTTTCGTACTCTACTCGGTCCTGACCTGATGCCTGAGCGCGAAGCAAAGATCGTCAACAAGCTGGGGATACACGCTCGCCCCGCCGCCGAGATCGTGAAGGCCGCGGGGAAATTCAAGAGCAATATCACGATCGTGCGCGACGATCTGGAGGTGAATGCCAAGAGCATCATGGGAGTGATGATGCTCGCCGCGGAATTTGGATCGACAATCGTTCTCCGCGCGATCGGCGATGATGCAGAGTCCGCGCTCGATGCTCTGTGTGCGGTGATCGCGAACAAGTTCGGAGAGAGCTGATGCCCAACGGCATAGCAGGCATGCCTGCCTCACCGGGGATCGTGGACGGGCCGGTCCATCTTCTCCGTTGGGAAGTTCCGGATGTTCGTCATCGTATCATCCCGGATGAAGCGATACCGGGGGAGATCGAGCGCTTCCACGCCGCGCTGGATCAGGCCAGGGAAAAAGTGCGCCAGGTTCGGGCGCGGGCGGAGAAGCACGCTGGCGCGGAGGAAGCGGCGATTTTCGATGTCCAGCTTTCGATCCTCGAGGACGGGGAGCTAATCCGCCAGGTCGAGGAACTGATCCACCAGAATCTCGGCGCTGAGAAGGGCTTCGATCTCGTTTTGTTCGAGTGGCGTCAGCAGTTCGCGGGACATGCGCGGCCACTGGTGCGCGAGAGAGTTGGCGATCTCATCGACGTGCACATCAGGGTTCTCTCGATCCTGCTGGGACTGCCGGATCACGACCCTGTGGATCTCCCCAAGGGGTCGAACAAGATTCTGGTGACCCACGATCTGACCCCGAGCCTTACTGTGCAGCTCGATAGGGAAGCTATCATCGGCATCGCCACCGACGCCGGCACCCGCACCTCGCACGTCGCGATTCTGGCTCGTTCGCTCGGCTTGCCCGCCGTCGTCGGCCTGCGGGACGCAACGCAACGCTTGAACGGCAACGAGCACGTGATCCTCGATGGCAGCTCTGGAGTTCTAATCATCAACCCGACGCGGGCGCAGCTGGACAGCTATCGCGAGCAGCGCGCCCGGGAAGCCTTGGAGACCGAGGCGCTTCAAAGCATGGCAGTCGCCGACTCAGTCACACTCGACGGCCACTGGGTGACGCTCCGCGCAAATGTCGATCTTCCGGAGGAGGCCGAAGCGGCCGCGCACAGCGGAGCCGAGGGTGTCGGGCTCATGCGCACCGAGTTTCTGGTCGTTGGCCGCGCCACTATGCCCGACGAGGAAGAGCAGTACCGCGCCTACAGACACGTCGTCGAGGCGTTCGGGGGCAGGCCCGTGGTGATCCGTACGTTCGACGTTGGCGGCGACAAGCTGCCCATCGGAGGCTATCCAACCGATGCCAATCCGTTTCTCGGTTGGAGAGCGATCAGAATGTGCCTCGACGAGCCTGAGCTGTTCAAGACTCAGCTCCGGGCGCTCTTGCGCGCGGCGATGCACGGAGATGTCAGGATCATGTTCCCGCTCGTGATCACCCTCGACGAGGTGAAGCAGGCGAAGCAGCTCCTGAAAGAGTCTGCCTCCGAGCTGGACGCGAGGGGTGTCGACTACCGGCACGATGTGCCCCTCGGAGTGATGGTGGAGACGCCAGCTGCCGCGCTGTCGGTTCACACCCTGGTGGACGATGTCTCATTCTTTAGCATTGGCACGAACGATCTCGTGCAGTACACCCTGGCGGTCGACCGCGGAAGCGCAAACCTCGCCGCGCGCTTCACGCCGCTCCACCCCGCGGTCCTGACATTGATCAAACGGATCGTCGACGTGGGCGTCGCTCACCATCTGGAGGTAGCGGTGTGCGGAGAGATGGCCTCGCAGCCGCTGATGGCTTTCGCTCTCATCGGTCTCGGGGTTCGATCCCTGAGCGTGGCCGGCCGCGCGGTGCCGCTAGTCAAGCGAATCGTGCGCGGAGTGAGCGTCAGCGTAGCGGCCGAAGCCGCAAACGCCGCGCTCGAATCGCGGACCGCACGGGAGGCGGAAGGAGAGCTCCGGCGGCGACTGATGTCAGCGTTCGGTGACGCTCCATTCTTGCGCGATGGGTTGCCCGGCTTCGTCGATGGAAATATCTTCGAAGGCTCCGGTGGGCTGAAAGCTTCCTCGGCGCACGAATAGTACGGCGTGCGACCGTTGCCACCCCTCATCCTCATATTCCTCAGAGGAATTTCGTGCTCGATCGACATCTGTTCACATCCGAATCCGTCACTGAAGGTCATCCTGACAAAATCGCGGACGCGATCTCGGACGCAATTCTAGACGCAATACTGAAAGACGATCCCATGGCGCGAGTCGCCTGCGAGACACTCGTCACTACCGGATTGGCCTGCGTCGCCGGTGAGATCACCACCAAGACCTACGTCAACGTTCCCGAAATCGTTCGCTCCACGATTGACCGTATCGGTTACACGGACGCCGGCATGGGATTCGATTCCAAGACCTGCGCCGTCATCAGCACCATCGACAAGCAATCGCCGGACATCGCCCAGGGCGTGGACACGGGCGGGGCGGGCGACCAGGGAATGATGTTCGGCTATGCCAGCGACGAAACTGAAGAGTTGATGCCGATGCCGATTCAGCTCGCACACCGTCTCACCGAGCGCCTTGCCGCATTTCGCCGCTCCAAGGATGGAAGCTGGGTCCGCCCGGATGGCAAGGCCCAGGTGACCGTTCTCTATGAGGAGTCGATTCCAATAGGCGTGGAGACAGTCGTAGTCTCGACGCAGCACTCGGAGGACATCTCGACCAAGAAGCTCCGTGAGGCGATCATCTCAGAGGTCATCGAGCCGGTTATACCGAAAGAGCTGCGCGATAAAACCATCAAGTTCCACATCAACCCCACTGGCCGATTCGTCATCGGGGGACCGCAGGGAGACGCCGGCCTCACTGGCCGGAAGATCATCGTCGATACCTACGGTGGGATGGGCCGTCACGGCGGGGGCGCGTTCAGCGGCAAGGATCCGTCGAAAGTCGATCGGTCCGCCTGCTACGCGGCGCGCTGGGTCGCCAAGAACATCGTTGGAGCCAAGCTGGCTCGCCGCTGCGAGGTTCAGGTGGCGTATGCGATCGGCGTTGCCGAGCCGGTTTCCGTCAACGTCGATACCTTCGGCACGAACACCGTGCCCGAGACGGCAATCCTCAAAGCGGTTCGCAAGGTCTTCGACCTGACTCCAAAGGGAATCATCGAGGCTCTCGACTTGAGAAAGCCCATTTACAGCCCAACCTCATCGTACGGACACTTTGGCCGCGCGCCGAAAAAGAATGGAAAGGGAACGCTCTTCACCTGGGAGCGGCTGGATCGGGTCGCGGATCTCCGAAAGGCTGTCGAGGGACGGTAATATTCCGCTCCTCTGGGTGTAAGAAAAGCTGGCCGCCTCAGGTGGTCAGCTTTTCCACTTTCCCGGTACGACGTTAACTTGATTTCATGCAACTCGTCGAAGTCGAAGTGATGCGGCTCGGTCTCGACCGGTCGACCAACTCCTACGTGGTGATCTTGCAGGAGAAGGGCGGCGCACGATTGCTTCCGATCTGGATCGGTCAGCCCGAGGCGGAATCGATCGTGATCGAGATGAACAAGCTCAAGCGCGAGCGTCCGCTCACCCATGACCTTTGCAAGAATCTCATTATCGGCATGGGGGGCACCCTTCGGCGCGTGAACATCACGAAGGTGGAAAACCGCACTTTCTATGCGGAGCTGCACATCGCCCGCACTGCGGGAGCCGTGCACATCGATGCACGGCCCTCGGACAGCATCGCAATTGCTCTCAGATTCGAGGCGCCCATCTTCGCGCAGGAGAGTCTGCTCACCGCCCTTCTCCTCGAGGAGGGCCAGACTGCACCGGAAACGCTGGCCGAGCCGTCGGAGGAGATGTCAGCCGAACAGCTGAAGGAATACCTGGAGAACCTGCGGCCGGAAGACTTTGGGAAGTTCAATATGTAAGCTGGCGGCCCTGCTGCTTCTGCAGGCCGCTCTTCCATCGCTTCCACAGCAAGTGTCCGGACGCATCGTGCGTCCCGGCCTTCGTCGAATGGATCCGGTGAGCGGGGCTTGGGTCGTGCTTCATCGGGTCGGTCCCGATCGCGCCGGTCCGCTCGATTCCACTCAGTCCGATTTGCGCGGGCGTTACTCGTTCCGGTACGAGCGCACCGGCAGCGACGAGGCGATTTACTTCGTCTCCGCGCTGCACGATGGGATCGCTTACTTCACACCGCCCCTCGCTGAGGGGAAAGTCAGCGGTGACGATGCTGAAATCACCGTCTTCGACACAACCTCGGGACATGTGCCCATGAGTCTGCGCGGACATCACGTCGTCGTCTCGGCAGTGGACGCCAATGCGAGACGGGCTGTGATGGAGGTCTACGACCTCTCCAACGACAGCTCGGTCACGCGGGTCGCGATCGGAGATAACCCGCAGAACGCTACCTGGCAGGTGCATTTGGCTCCGGGCGCGACCGATTTCATGGTGAGCCAGGGAGACATTTCCGCGGCTGCGGTCTCCTATAAGGACGGTGTGGTGAGTGTGTTTGCGCCGATTGCTCCGGGAATCAAGCAGCTGTCGTTTTCGTATTCGCTTCCCGCAAGCGCGTTCCCACTCAAGCTTCCGCTAGAGAAGCCCACCGGCGTGTACGAGATCCTGATCGAGGAGAAAGCCGGAAACGTGACGGGGCCACAGCTGAAAGAGGTGGATCCCGTGACGGTTGACGAGCGCAACTTCCGCCGGTTCCTGGCGTCTGACATGCCCGAGAATTCGGTGGCAGTGATCGATCTTCCGGCCCCTCCGCTGGCTCGCAGTATCGATCGACGCATTCTAGTGGGGATTACGCTCTTAATCGGCGGATCGATGGTTGTCGCGCTTGCGCGGGCGCTGCGGCGTAGATAGCTTCGCCGGACAATTGATCGCGGACGGGAGCCACGGAAACCGGTGTGACGCCGGTGCGGCCCCGCCACTGTAACGGGCATCAACGCAGACTCGGAACGCCACTGACCTCGAGGACAGGTCGGGAAGGTGAGTCCACGCGGCCCGGAGCCAGGAGACGACTTCCGTCCGCGCCACTTTCGCAGAACCTCGGGGGAGGTGCTGGTGGCGGTCAGGCGTCGTCGACGCGTGCTCGTTGCGGGCATTCCTCTGTGAGGAGTGTCCGTTTTGATTCTGAGACGCCTGTCATTTCGATTTTTCGTCGTGTGTACGCTCGCGCTCACCGCCTGCGAGAAGCCGCGCGCGGAAGTCGCGACTGTGAGCGACGACTTCGGAGATCCGGTCCGGATCGGACATGTCCCGACCCGCATTGTCTCGCTGAACCCGGCTACCACCGAGATACTCTTTGCGCTCGGTGCCGGCGATCGCATGGTTGGCCGGTCGGATTTCGATCTTTGGCCGGTCGCGGCCAGATTGGTCCCAACTCTCGGCAACGGACTTCAGCCGAACGTTGAGGCGGTCCTCGGCACCCATCCCGATTTGGTCCTGCTGTATGCGAGCCAGGACAATCGGCCAGCAGCTGACCGCTTGCACGCGGCCGGTGTGAGCACATTGACGCTCAGGAACGATCACATCTCTGATTTTCGCCGCACCACTGAGCTCCTGGGCGCAATTCTGCGCGACTCGGCGCGCGCCAAGACCGTCACGGACTCCGTCTATCGGACGCTCGATCGCGTGCGTGCCGCCACCGCCGCCCTCCCTCGGCCAACGGTGTTCTGGCACATCTGGGACGCGCCGCTCATCACAATCGGCGCGGGCAGCTTCATGAACGAGCTCGTCGACATTGCAGGCGCGACCAACGTTTACGCAGCAGACATCACGGGCCCGTCCAAGCCGATTTCCCACGAGGATGTCGCGCGCAGGAACCCCGATTTTATTCTGGCGGGCCCGATCGGAGCGCGAAAGATCGCCGCCGATCCGCGCTGGAAGATCGTCCGGGCCGCGCGCGAGAACAAAGTCCTGATCGTGGATACGGTGTTGGTCGCGCGCCCGGCGCTGCGGCTGGGGGAAGCGGCGGTGTCACTCGCAAACCTTCTGCATCCAGGGGCGCTCCGCTGACTCGCTTTCGTGAATGGTACTGGCCTGCGCTGTTCGCGGTTCTGATTGGAATCGCGCTGGTAGCGGTCGCGCGCGGCGCGGTGTCGGTTCCCCTGATTGCCGTGATTGATGCGCTGCGCGGGCGCGGTGATCCAACGTTCATCGCGATCGTCAGAGATCTCAGACTCCCGCGTGTAATTCTCGGCGCGCTGGTCGGAGCGGGGCTGGGTGCGAGCGGAGCAGCGCTCCAGGGGTCTCTGCGAAACCCGCTCGCCGAACCGTACCTCCTCGGCGTGTCGGGGGGTGCGGCGGTCGGTGCGGTAATCGCCTACGCCCTTGGAGCGACGGGTGAAGCGGTCGTCACCGTCGCGGCATTCGCAGGTGGAATCTCCGCCGTCTTCGTTGCTCTCGCGGTTAGCCGGGTGGGCGGTCGCGGCGCTCGCGGAGACATGCGCACTCTCCTCATCGCCGGCGTGATCGTAGGAGCGTTCGCGAATGCGGCGATCATGGTTGCGCTGGCAAGGGCGGAACCAAATACGCTGCGTGGCGCGCTCTGGTGGATGATGGGCTCGGCTGCCGACGCGACCTGGGAACGCGTCGCGTGGTTGGCAATCAGCATCGTGCTTGCCGGTGGCGCTCTCGTGTAC
>JALYKQ010000074.1 GCA_030774675.1 Gemmatimonadota bacterium
CGCGTCTGTGGCGACGCACCCACGCGATTCGCGGTGCGATCTCGGTCGAGGAAAACGATCCGCGCCAAATAGCCGAAGCGACGCAGGCGCTGCTCGGCGAGATCGTCGAGCGCAACCATCTCGAGCACGCCGAGATCAGCAGTGTCTTCTTCACGTTGACCCCCGACCTGGATGCGGCGTTCCCCGCCCTGGCCGCGCGGCAGATGGGCTGGGTCGACGTGCCGCTCCTTTGCGCCACCGAGATTCCAGTCCCGGGATCGATGCCGCGGTGTCTGAGGACGCTCCTTCAGGTGGAGCTCCGCGCGCCACGGCTCCTCGATACCCATATCTATCTGCGGGATGCAGTCGCGCTGAGACCCGATGTCGCGGCCAGGTGATGGGTTTTTAAGAGCCGCTCGGCTGGCCACCGAGACGGAGTTTTCTCTTAACGTACGTGCTTCGAAGCTCTACCTTGCTTTCGAAGTGAGGTGGCAGATCAGCGAGACCGCTTATGAAGCAAGCCTTCGCCAACTATCGAAGTCTCCGTCACCCACGCGGCCTTGAACGGCTAAGGGTGGCGGGCGTTCTGGTGTTGATGGCGTGTGGCAGCACCGAGCCGATCGAGAAGAATCTGCTGTTCGAGGGCGTTATTACCAATGCAGCAACCGGAGCGCCGATTGCGGGGGCTGGGATCTCGGTGGGCGATGGAAGTGGTTTTGTTCCGGCCATTGCGCAATCGACCACTTCCGACTCTCAGGGGCACTACACGCTCTCGCACTACGGTTGCATTTACAACCCTTACGTCTTTGCAGGCGCGAGCGGCTACTTTGCCAGTCAAGCAAAGGTTGGATGCATGCGAGGCAGCCAGACCGTGAACTTCTCGCTCACTCGCGATCCACAAGCTCCATAGTAGCAGATGACATCTGGCTTGCCCGGTGTCCGCGGACCGGGTCGTCCCTCACCCGACTGACGAGCTTGGTCGGTCTTTGGTAGAATAGGCGCATGCCGGATCTGACGGAACTATCGCGTCAGTTGCTTTTTCTCTCCGCGGCCACCCACGCCCGAATTCTTGCGTCGAGGACGTCCAGCGGCAACGCGCCCTGACTCAGGATCTGATCGTGGAAGGCGCGAATGTCAAACTTGGGTCCGAGCGCTTCCTCGGCGAATTTCCGCAGCGTCTTGATCTCCAGCTCTCCGCTCTTGTATGCGAGGGCCTGCGCCGGCCATACGATGTAGCGATCGACTTCAACCGTGATGTCCTGTGCTGTCTTGGCACTGTTCGCGGTGAAGTAGTCGATCGCCTGCTGGCGCGACCACCCGAAGGAATGGATTCCGGTGTCGATGACCAGCCGAATCGCTCGCCATATCTCGTAGGTGAGCTGTCCGAATTTCGAGTAGGGATCCTTTTCCAGCCCGAGCTCGGGGCCAAGACTCTCCGAGTATAGCGCCCAGCCTTCGATGAACGCCGTATATCCGCCGTAGCGTCGGAACTCGGGGACTCCCGGCAGCTCCTCGGCGATCGCAATCTGCAAATGATGACCCGGTACTGCTTCGTGTGAGGTAAGGACCTCCATCTCCCACGTTGGCCTTGTGTCGAGCTTGTAGGTGTTGACGAAAAACTGGCCCGCACGGTGCGCATCAGGCGAGCCGCCCTGATAGTAGGCGGTCGTTTGTGACGGGGCCGAGTAGGACGGAATCGTCGAGACTCCGTAGGTGAGGCGTGGCAGCCTGCCGAAGAGTTTGGGCAGCTCCGGGTCGATGCGTTTGGTGATGTCCCGATATCCCCGGACGAGAGCGGCCGAGTCCTGGTAGTAAAACTTCGGGTCGGTGCGAAGCATGTTGGTGAAGGCGGCGAAATCACCGCTGAACCCGGTAGAACGAATAAGGCTGTCCATCTGAGCGCGGATGCGCTTCACCTCCGACAGGCCGAGCTCGTGGATTTCACGCGGTGTCCGAGTAGTCGTCGTCAGAACCTTGACGTTGTACGCGTACCACGCCGCGCCATCGGGGAGCGCGCTCATGGCGATCGTCTCTCGCGAGCGCGGGAGATAGGTGTTGGTTACATACGCCTGGAGGCGCTGGAACGCCGGCCGGTCCTGCTGGTTGTAAGCGCGCACCGCGTCCGCGCGCAGGCGCGCTCTGTCGCCCCCGGCGATTCCGACCGGGAAGCTGGTGAACGGAGCGAGGAGCGCGCTCTTCAAGGGATCTTCGGGAATCAGATCCCTTATCTGGCCGGGCACATCGCGCAGAGTGATTCGCGGTGGTGTTACGCCGATCCTGATGCCGCTGTCGAGCAACGCAATCGTCTGGTCGACGACGGTTGGCAGTGCGCGCAACCGGGCGATTATGTCCGCGTAATCTTTTACGGTTGTTGCCGGCATTGAGCCGATCGTCGAGGCGGACGTCTGCGGTCCGCCCAGCTGGGTGATCTGAAGAACATCTCCCGGGAACCGCATTCCCGCTATGAATTCCTCAACGCCCCTCTTGAAGATGTCGTAGCTCAATTGATCGGCTGGATTCAGTCGTGTCCGGTTGATTGCGCGGACGACCTTGAGCTCACTGCCAAAATCAGCCTGCCGGCGCTTGATGGCAGCAACCGACAAATCGGTCCACCGATCGTTCTGTCCGGGATAGCCGGAGTACGTCGCGTTTTCCGGGAAGACGACGTTGTTGTACTCCCAATCGAGATCGAACAGACGATGGAGCTTCGCGCTATCACTGAGTGCACTCGCCGCGGCGAGTGAGGCGAAGCGCTGCGAATAATCCTGTCGAGACTCTCTCTGCGCGGTGACCACACCGGAGCTCAGGACGAGCATCGCCAGCGAGAGAGAGCCTGAGCAGCTATACGAGCGCGATGGGTGTCTCATTGTTTTCACCGGAAGGCTGAGTTCGTCCAGCCAGCAGAGAAGGGCTTGCCCAGCTACAATTGCGCTCGCCCGGTCCATGGTCAAGACCGGGGCGGCGGTCAAACCCAGCATCCGCACGAAACGCATAAATATTCACCTTACTATTGACGTAGCCCCCGAGATAACTATTTTCCGGTAGAGGATTTGCATACACACTGAGACGACATGACGCACCGCCCCGCTAATTATCGACTTCTCCTTATTGACGCCTCCATTAGACATGGGGCGACAGGGAGATTTTGCGCGGGCACCAACACGGATTCATAGCAAGTTGACGAGATAACGCGCAAAAGGCCTCTCCCGAGATCGGAAGAGGCCTTTTTTTTATATAAAAGCGGCATTCCACGGGAGCGCGGGCTCTGGAAATCGACGATGACGGAAAAGCAGGGACTGTACGACCCAGCTTACGAGCACGATGCGTGCGGCATCGGCTTCGTCGCGCACATCCATGGCGTTCGCTCCCGCGATGTCGTCGACAAGTCGCTCGAGGTCCTCGACAATCTCTCGCACCGCAGCGCGGTCGCGGCTGACGCGTGCACCGGCGACGGCGCCGGCATCCTGATCCAGGTGCCACACGCTTTCCTGCGGCGAGTTTGCACCGCGGCCGGAATCTCCCTGCCAGAGGCGGGGAGTTATGGAGTCGGCACCCTGTTCCTTCCCTCCCGGCGGGCGGACCGCCTTGCCTGCGAGCGCATGGTCGAGGCAGTTGTCACCGATGAAGGGTGTTCTGTGCTGGGTTGGAGGGATGTCCCGGTCGACGAGTCCGTGCTGTCCGTCCCCACCCGCAGGCGACGTCCCGCCATGCGGCAGGTATTCGTGTCGCAGATGGGCGTGGGTCGCGAAGCCGGCACCAACTCTTCCTTCGAAGTACTGCTCTACCTGATCCGCCGCCGGATCGAGGCTGCCCTGCGCGAGACGCCGGTCGGGCGCAACTGTTACGTGGCGAGCTTCTCCTCGCGCACGATGGTCTACAAGGGGATGCTCCGCCCGGATCAGCTATCGCGATTCTACGAGGACCTTCGAGATCCGGAGATGGCGAGCGCGATTGCGATGGTTCACTCCCGCTTCTCGACCAACACTTTCCCTTCCTGGGCGTTGGCGCACCCGTACCGGTTTCTCTGCCACAACGGGGAGATCAACACGCTGCGCGGAAATCTCAACTGGATGCGGGTGCGCGAGGCGCTCATGTCCTCGAGCCGCTTCGGCGGGCGCCTCGCCGCGTTGCTGCCTGTCTGCGGCGAGAATCAGAGTGATTCGGCCTCGCTTGACAACGTGCTCGAGCTGCTGACGCTCGCTGGCCGGCCCCTAGCGCACGCGATGGCGATGCTGATTCCCGAAGCGTGGGAAGGAAATACGGCGATGCCCATCGAGCGCCGGGCGTTCTACGAGTACCACGCCTCGCTGATGGAGCCGTGGGATGGCCCGGCGGCCGTAGCGTTCACCGACGGTCGTCAGATCGCAGCGATGCTCGATCGCAACGGGCTGCGGCCCGCGCGGTATGTCGTCACCGCTGATGATTTTGTGGTGCTGTCGTCGGAAGCGGGGGCGCTCCCGGTTCCGGTCGAGAACATCCGCGCCAAGGGACGGCTCGAGCCGGGCAAAATGCTCGTCGTCAATACTACTCAGGGGCGGATACTCGACG
>JALYKQ010000075.1 GCA_030774675.1 Gemmatimonadota bacterium
CAGCCAGACCGGAGCTTCTCCGCTCGACGAAGCGAGCGCTGTTGGCACACCGGGAGGAAGGAACGCGTCCACTTGTGGAAGCGGCCGGCCGCGAAGACCGGACCCGAGCCACCCAGCTAACAGGAGGGCCCCGGCAATTGGGACCAGCTGGATCAACGGCAGCTCGCGCCGCCGGATCTTCCCTCTGATATTGCGCGCCAGATAAATGGCGCCCGCAACAGCAAGCACCGACCATCCCAGCAGGACCACCGCGCGGGTGAAGACGCCCCAGCCGAGGACGAGATCGGCGTTCGAGACGAACTTGATTGCCGCTGCAGCCTCGAGCAATCCGATCAGCACCCGAAGCGTCCGCATCCACTGCCCTGCACGCGGCAGATGCGACACTAGCCCCGGTGCAGCGGCAAGGAGGAAAAACGGCAACGCAAATGAAGCAGAGTAGACGAGCATGCCGGCGATGGGCATGGTCCACGACCCTTGCGATGCCAACACCAGCAGCGTTCCGACAAAGGGCGCGGTGCACGTCACCGATGTAAGGGTGAAGGTGGCCCCCATGATGACCGCGCCAAACGAGCTTCCCGGAGCCGCCCCACGCGCGACGCGATCGGCCGCGCTCGTGATACGCCATGGAATCCCGATCTCCAGCCAGCCAAACAGATTGGCCGCAAACGCCAGAAAGAGCGCAGCGAGCAGAAGGTTGACCCATGGGTCGGCAGCGAAGCGATTGAGGCCGGCCGCGCCGAAGATGGCGGCTAGCACGAGACCCAGAACCGTGAACGTAGCGACGATCCCGAGTGCGAACAGGCTGGCCCGGCGGACGCTACGCGCGCCGTTCTGATCCGGGTTCGAGAAATAAGCAATGGTTACCGGAACCATTGGGAAGACGCAGGGCGTCAGCAGCGAGAGCAGACCCGTGCTGGCCGCAAGCCAGAAAAACGCTGCGCTCACTTTCTGCCCCTTACCCGGAGCGACACGTTCACCTTGTCAGTTCGTGGCGGAAGGCAGAGAGTCTCGCTGCACACCTGATAGCGTGCGGTAACCTGAAACTTGCGCACGCCGGTCAGCGAGCGTCCCGGAACGCCGACGGGGATTGTGAAGCGCGGACTACCAGAATAAAGCTCGGTCTCGATGCCGAAATTCTTGTCAAACGCGCGGTCCGGCTGGGGTGCCCCGATGATCCCACGCACCACCACGTCACCCGCTCCGAGCAACTCGATCTGGAGCGGAACGGGCCCACCCGGCTTCTGGGTGAGCGAGTAGATGTGCCAGCCCTTGGCGATATCTGCCTGCAGGGTGAGAGGAATCGTTCGGCCCGATACGACCTCACGCGGCGTGCTCCCGCCGACCACGCTCCACTTAACGGGGCGTAGCGACAGCGCCGTGTCCGCGACTGAGTGGCGCGAACCTGTGGCGTGGCTGGCAGCCGCGAGTGGGAGCAGGAAGATGTACGGACGCGTGTTCATTCAGATTCAAATATATCATTGCAGACAACGCGATCCCTCTTGTAGCCTATCCATTCGCAGCGTCCTTGTTCTTCTCTTGCTCGCGCGGCGTCATCCCACGGCGGCCGTTGGTTTAGGTTTTGCTCCTGTAGAGCTTACTCCTCCCAGGAAACCCGTTGCGAGGCCAAACGGCAAAGAATACCGGTTATCGCACCTTTCTCGATGCATCGGGACGGGCCTGGGAAGTATGGATGGTCCATCCCTCCGCGATTGAGCGGCGCGAGATGGAAAGACGCGCGCCGGTCGAGAACGCGGTACACTTGATAGAGGAGCGCGTATTGAGTGACCGGCGCGCAAATCCCGGCGCCCGTGGGCCCGTAGCATCTGAGTTCAGTGCGGGATGGCTTTGCTTCGCGAGTGAAGGCGAAAGAAGGCGCCTCGCGCCCGTTCCTGTGAACTGGATGAGCGCCGACGACAGTCAGGTCGCGGAATGGTGCCGGCTAGCCAGCCGAGTCATGAGATGTGGCCCGACTTGGGATCCAAAGGATGATAAAAATCCTGCTCGTTCGCAGCGGAAATCGGGTGGGCCCGAGGGCGGTTGACCTGAACGCGGCGACGCGCGGCTCCCGTCGCCTCTAAACCAGCTGTGGCGCCCTTGCAACAGTCGTCAACAATCGTGCGACGCAGCACACGGTTTCGGGGCGTAAGCCCGCTCACGGAGGCCGCTACATATGGTCCTCCCTTTGCCCCCGCAACACCTTGCGCGCGACGCTCAGCGCGCCCGGCGCCCCGTAAAGCAGGCTATCTGACTCGAATCAACCCCGTTCGGAGACGGACGGTCGCGGAGAATGTGTGTCCATGGTCGACTCCTCAGCAGCCTTTGAGCGTGGCAATGACGGAGAGAGCTACTCGGGTGTAAACGGAGATCCCGCGAACGACGAATGGGTTCCCCGTTCGATCATCCCAGCGTCCGATGCACTCAACGCTGATGGGCAGGAGCGTGTCTCGGCCCTGGTCAAGATGGGCGCCTTGAAGCGACAGGCGGGCGATCATTCGGCGGCCGAGGAGTTGTTTCGGACAGCGCTCGAGATCGGAGAGCAGACGTTCGGTCCGGACAGCCCCGCACTAATCCCGGCTCTCACGGGTCTCAGTGCAGCTCGGGTCATGTGTGGAAAGGTGGAAGTTGCCGAGTTCCTTGCAACTCGCGTGGTCGCCGTCAGTGAGAACGCTCTCACGGAGCAAGAGCCGGATCTCGCCATACACCTGAACGAGCTCGCCCGCTTGTCCCTGCAGCAATCGGCCTACAGCGTAGCCGAACCCTTACTGCTGCGCCTGCTCGCCATGAAGCGCAGCAAGGGAGAGGACCATCCGGAAGTCGGAACTGTGCTCGCGAGTCTCGCCACGGTTCGGCAGGCATTGGGGCGGCATGAATCGGCCGAGCAATTGTGGAGACGGGTGCTGGAGATCCGTGAGCGAACGCTGGCCCCCAATCACTTCGCGCTGGCGATCGCGCTGGAGCATCTCGGCGAAGCGTGCGCGGCGCGCGGAAAGATCGGCGAAGCGCTGGAGCTTTTGCGCCGCGCGCAAACGATCCGTCAGCTGACCCTCGGCAGTGGACACCCAAGCCTGCGTGAATCTCAGGATCGCATCGCCGATCTCGAGCTTCAGGGGCAAGACGCCCTCGATCTGTCACCGGAGAAGCCACCCGCTCCGGAGCCGGACCGGTTTCGGCTCCTTTCGAGCAACAGTCATAGCCTGATCGCTGCGCCGGCAATCGTGCGAGAAAGGGGCGCGCCGCCGCGAAGGGGCACGGCACGCGTCATCGAGCGCGAACCCGCCAGAGCAGCGGAGATCCCATCCATCCCTACTCCGTCACCCACGCTCAACCTTGCCGCATTCAGTGACGGACCGCCGCAGCCCGATCCGACTCCCTACCGCGGCCTGCTCCTGAGCATCCAGCAGGAGATGGGCGAGAACGCCGGCACCGGAGAGGACGCGCCGAGCTTTGCCGGGGCCGCCTTCGTGGCATCGGTGGCGGACGCCTTGAAGCAACGCCAGAAGGCCACGATGATCGGGGTGGGCGCGATTGTGCTGTTGGGAATTCTGGCAACGGTTTCTCGCGGGTGGACCGATTTGCCCGCAACCGCCGTAGACGCGTCGTCTCTCTCCGGGCTCCGCGCCAGCCCGGCACCTCCGCCAGCCGAGGCCTCCCCAGGTGCGTTTGGCTTCCGGACCAATCCGGGCAGCGCGCCCGCTGTTGCTGCGTCGGGTGGAACTCCTGTAACGGCATCGCGGACTCGCATCGCGGACCAGCGTCCCGCGCCGAAAAAGGCGACCGAGAAAAGAGAGCAGCCGACGGGGATCGCCATTCCCAAGGTTTCGTCAGCGCTGACGCGCGGCTTCGATTCGCTCGTCAGAGCGCGCGGGGGATCAGGCAGCGAATCGGGCGACCTATTATTGGC
>JALYKQ010000076.1 GCA_030774675.1 Gemmatimonadota bacterium
ACGCGTGCCGAACCGCGCGGCGGAGAATCCGGCGGAGCACATAGCCCCTACCCTCATTCGACGGGTAAACACCATCGGCGAGAAGGATCGCGACGGCGCGAGTATGATCCGCGATAACGCGAAACGAAGCTGGCTCTGCGCCACGGGGGAGTGCGTCGCCTGGCGCGGCACTGCTCCTCGCCGCGGTTTTCTTCGCAGTCGTCTTTTTCGCGTTCGAGACCGACTTGCCGCTCGCCTTCGCTGACTTTCTCTTCTTTGGAGCGAAGTCATCGCGAGCATAGCGATATCCGACGGTCTTCTCGACCGCTTCGATCAGGTCGACGAACACATCTGCGTGGAAACTGTTCGACTCGCCCTGCATGATCGCGGCGATTCGCTCCAAGCCGGCACCGGTGTCGACCGATGGCTTGGGGAGCGGGACCAGCGTTCCGTCCTCCTGCCGGTCGAACTGCATGAACACCAGGTTCCAGAATTCGAGGAATCTTCCGGCTTCCGCGCCTTCGATGAACGCGTCTTTCGAGAATTCCTTGCGATCGATCTCGGTCCATTGACCCTTCGCCGCAACTGGAAAGGTGAAGTCGCGGGCTACGTGGGCGAGGTCGATGAAGATCTCAGTGCACGGCCCGCAAGGTCCGGTGTCGGCCATCTGCCAGAAGTTGTCGTGCGCACCGAGGCCGTAGATGCGCGAATCAGGAAGGCCAGCGATCTCACGCCAGAGGGCGCGCGCCTCGTCATCGTCTTCAAAGACGCTTACTCGAAGGTGCTCAGGGGGGAGGCCCAACTCCGTGGTAACGAACTCCCAGGCAAAGCGGATCGCGTCGCGCTTGAAGTAATCTCCAAACGAGAAGTTCCCGAGCATCTCGAAGAAGGTGTGATGGCGCGCGGTGTGACCGACTTGCTCGAGATCGTTGTGCTTGCCGCCTGCTCTTACGCACTTCTGGACTGTGGTCGCGCGACGGCCGGCAGGAGGCTGCTGTTGGCCGAGGAAGACCTTTTTGAACTGCACCATCCCGGCGTTGGTGAACATTATCGTCGGGTCGTCGGCCGGCACCACCGGGGAACTCGGTAGCAGCTTATGCCCCTGGCTCTCGAAGTAATCGGTAAATTTCTTGCGGATCGCGGCGGCTTTCATTCTCGTAAATATACGCGCGCCTTCGATCAGCATCTCTGCTCTTGGTCGGTGAGGGTGTCCTCTTCGGCGGCTAGCTCGCTTACACGCTGCGAGCCCGTCAGCCCACTCGCGGCTTGCGCTCGCGAGCGGGCACCCAGCCGGTCTCTTGCTACGCGAGCACGCCACCTACGAGGACACCCTCACCTCCCGGTACAGTGTCGCAACTGCACGCGCGTCGAACGGTTTGGCGCCCGCGACTCTCTCACCGGAACGCCGAGCTTCGTTCGGCGTTCCCGCGCGTGGGGTCCAAGGCGAGGCGCGATACAAGGGCATGACTGACCGAATTTCTCAGTGGGGAGTCGGAGGAGGTCCTCGTAGGAGGCACCTACTTGGCGACAAGGAGACCCGCGACCGAGCGGAGCGAGGGAGCGTTGTTAGGGGCTCCGCCCGAGCCAAGTTCTGCCGACGAAGAGGACCTCCTCCGACGGACCGGAACGAATATCAGCTATGTCAAGCGAGAAACAACAGACTTGATCTCATCGACATCGTATCCGCGCCGAGCG
The DNA here is from genome assembly GCA_030774675.1 of Gemmatimonadota bacterium. Classification (GTDB taxonomy): domain Bacteria; phylum Gemmatimonadota; class Gemmatimonadetes; order Gemmatimonadales; family Gemmatimonadaceae; genus UBA4720. The sequence goes on from JALYKQ010000076.1 coordinate 1,675, forward strand.
AGGAACGCGAATAACCGACGCCGGAGAACGAGCGGCTCCAAGGCACCCAGTTGCGCGAGCTTTTTTCGAGCCACCCGCTCGATCACAACAGCAGGGTCGATCTCGTCCTGCTCAACGACATTGGCGATGGCCTCGGTCGCGACGTCGCCCTTGATCCCTTTCCGATAAAGATCCTGCTGCAGCCGCCGCTTGGACGCGCCCGTCGTGGTGATTTTCGAGCGCGCGTATTGTTCCGCGTATTTCGCGTCGTTCAGAAGCCCATTATCGACAAGGCGGCGGATCGCGCCATCCGCGTCCGCCGCCGAGTATTGCTTCTGGATCAGTTTCCGATGCAGCGCGCGGGTGGCGTATGGACGCGCTGATAACAGATTCAGCGCGTAGTTGTACGCCGACTGCGGTGTCAATCCGCCAGCTCTACCTCGGTCTCGGCTAGCCCCGGCGGCTTGATGCCGAGGACCGTCTTCACCTTCTCCTCGACTTCGGCCAGCAGCGCCGGGTTGTCCTTGAGATACATCTTGGCGTTCTCGCGGCCCTGACCGATTCTCTGCGCGCCGTAGCTGTACCAGGCGCCGGACTTGTCGATGATGCCAGACTCGGCGGCGATGTCGAGGATGAGCGACGCATGGCTGATGCCTTCGGCGTACATGATGTCGAACTCCGCCTGCTTGAACGGCGGCGCGACTTTGTTCTTCACTACTTTCACCCGCACGTGTGAGCCGATGACCTCTTCCTTCTCCTTTACGGGTGCGATGCGGCGAATGTCGAGGCGAACCGACGCGTAGAACTTGAGCGCCTTGCCGCCGGTCGTCGTCTCGGGATTGCCGAACATGACGCCGATCTTTTCGCGCAGCTGGTTGATGAAGATGACCGACGTCTTCGAGCGAGCAATGGCGCCGGTGAGCTTGCGCAGCGCCTGACTCATGAGACGAGCCTGGAGACCCATGTGTGAGTCACCCATGTCGCCCTCGATCTCGGCCTTCGGTACCAACGCGGCGACGGAGTCGATCACGACCACATCGACGGCGCCCGAGCGGACGAGGATCTCGCAAATCTCCATTGCTTGCTCGCCGGTGTCCGGCTGGGATACCAGGAGGTTCTCGACGTCGACGCCGAGCTTGACCGCGTAGTCGGTGTCGAGCGCGTGCTCGGCGTCAATGTACGCAGCGGTGCCGCCCGCCTTCTGGGCGTTCGCTACGACGTGAAGACAGAGAGTAGTCTTGCCGCTCGACTCGGGCCCATAGATCTCGGTGACGCGGCCGCGCGGAATGCCACCGACGCCGATGGCGGCGTCGAGGTTGATAGCGCCCGTTGGGATCGAGTCGACGCGCACCCGCTCGGTCGAGCCCATCTTCATGATGGCGCCCTTGCCGTGGTTCTTTTCGATCTGTGCGATCGCCAGACCCAATGCCTTCTTTTTGTCTTCCTGAACCGTCGAAACAGCCATCGCGTTCACCCTGTCGTTAGACGTTTAGGCCTGGTAAGGCAGGTCGAAGTGCCACTTTGTCGGCACCCGAACAAACTACGAAGTAATGCTTCGGATGGCAAGAGATTCCACCTCAGTTTTTGCTCTGAATCAGGAATGCGTTTTCAATGTGCTGAACCCGGACTTTCTCTTGGCCAAGAATGACCCCGATCACATCGAACCGGAAGGTGTCTCCCGGCTTCTCGAATCTGGACATCCAGACCTTGGCGGAACGGCAGAGCTCGCGCTGCTTGCGCCAGTTGACTGCGCTGACCGGACCGCCGAAATCCGCAGAAGCACGGGTCTTAACTTCGACGAAGGCCACGGTCCGCTCGGCCCCGCTCGGCCCGAGGCGTGTCGCGACGAGGTCGATGTCCCGATGGCCGTTCTTGAATCGCCGCTCAGCGATCTCCCAACCGTGAACGCTGAGCCATTTCTCCGCGACCCGCTCGCCCTTCACTCCCATCGTCTGGCGTGCTGCTGACATGCCCGCCAAGGTAGAGCGCCAACAGGCGGAGGTGACATCACTCACTTGCAGGCAGAAGGAATATCTTGCGCGCCCAACAATCGGGCGTTCTCTTCCGGACCTGCAAAGAGTTCAACCCATTCTCATCGGTCTCGAATGATACCTCGCTCTGCTGCCGCAGCCGCTCTCGTCTGTGTCTCTGCGGTGTCGCTCGGTGGACAGGCGGCATTGACTGCTGATCAACGTGAGGCCCGCGAAATCTTTCGCGAGCTGATCGAGATCAATTCCTCGTACAAGGGAGGCAGCACCACTCCCGCCGCCCACGCGATCGCGCGACGCTTTCTCGCCCCGGGATTTCCGGCCAGCGATATCCATGTGTTGGGCCCTGCTGGAGACAAGGATTCGAGCGTCATCGTGCGCATGCAGGGCAGCTCGAAAACGCTCAAACCAATTCTGCTCATCGCCCACCTCGATGTCGTGGAGGCTCTTCGCGCCGACTGGTCGCTCGATCCATACACACTGACCGAGCGGGACGGCTTCTTCTACGGCCGGGGAACGAGCGATATCAAGGATGGCGCTGCGACTCTCGTCGCGGCGTTGCTCAGAATGAAGCGGAATCACGTCGTACCGCAGCGCACCCTGATCCTGGCGCTCACTGCGGGTGAGGAGGGCGGCGGCGGGTACAATGGGATGGAGTGGCTGCTCAAGAACCACCGCGAGCTTATGGACGCCGCGTTTGCGCTCAACGTCGATGCGGGCGATCCCATCATCCAGAATGGCAAGCGCCTGCTTCGTGGGCTCCAGACCAGCGAGAAGCTTTATCAGTCGTTCGCTCTCGAGGTCACCAATAAAGGCGGACACAGCTCACTGCCCACCCCCGATAATGCCATTGCACAGTTGGCTGACGCCGTTGGACGCGTGTCGCGCTTTCAGTTTCCGGTCCGGCTCACTGAGACGACGCGTGCCTTCTTCGCGAGCCTGGCGGACATCCAGAGCGGACAAGTCGCAGCTGACATGGGCGCGATCTCTCGTGACCCGCATGATTCAGCCAGCGCGAAACGTCTTTCGATCTCGCCCATTTTCAACGCGCAGCTGCGAACGACGTGCGTCCCCACGATGATCGAGGGTGGCCATGCACCCAACGCGCTGCCGCAGAGGGCGCGAGCAGTCGTCAATTGCCGCCTGCTCCCGGGTGACACTCCCGAGCAAATCCGCGCCGAGCTGGTGAGGCTGGTAGCCGACACCTCGATCCACGTGACGGGGATCGATGAGCCGAGGGCGGGTCCTGCGGGCGAATCACCGCTGGTGCCAGAGGTATTGGCGCCCGTGGAGAAGGTGACTCGCCAATTTTGGCCCGGCGTGCCGGTTATCCCACAGATGGAGACGGGCGCGACCGATGGCGCTTTCCTTCGTGCGGCGGGAATCCCGACCTATGGAGTGAGCGGAGTGTTCCTCGATATCGACGACATCCGCGCCCACGGCCGCGACGAGCGAATCATGGTGCAGTCGTTCTACGACGGCGTCGAGTACATCTATGCGCTCGTGCGGGAGTTCGCTCGGCCAACTTCCTGACGCTGAAGCAATGCCGACGTGCAACTATTCCAACCGGTGTGCCTCCAGCACAGCGCTTATCGCGGTGCCGTCCCATCGGAAAATGAGCTGTTTCACGGCTCGCGCCGGTCCAACGCATCGTGGACGAAAAACAGCGACGCACTCTCCTCCCTCACGGCGGACGCTGTCATAGGCGATTCCATCGCCGTCTCGCTGGCGCAGCTCGACGCCGAGTTTCTGGGAAGCCGAATAATCGGTGGGAGAGTAGACGTCCGGAAATTCGCGCTGTCGTCCACGAAGATCGAAAAAATGGGCTCCCTTGACCGGAGCTCTAAGAACCTCGAAATCGAGATCCTGCGCCGGCGCGCGCACGGCCTCGAGAAAAGCCACGCGGTGATGCCTGACCTCGGCGATGGCGGTCGCTTCGTCCCGCGCCGTGTAATAGACGCCGAACGATTCTCCGGCCAGGGCCGGCGGACCAAAACGAGTTCCGTCGGGAGAGGGATAGGCGAACGGCGCCATCACGTAGCCCGCGCCAGGCCCGTACACCCTGTCCTTCGCGGGAATCGTCAGGGTCGCCTTGATTCGCTCACTCAGGAACGGATCGGTGCGTGCGCGGAGCGCGGCCAGCGCCGCGAAGTCGTCGGCGTCCGCCACTTCCTCGAAGAGATCGATCGGCGGAAAGATCGTCGCAACGAGCTTTACGGATTGCTTCCACGCCAGCCGTTTCGGTAAGAGGCCAGCGCCCTTGTCAGTAGAGGCCAGCGGAGATTACCAGGCCCGCGCCGCAGTGAGGTGAGCGAAGGTCTGATAGAGCCCGATCATGCTGGATCGCATGACCTCGACCGGTAATCGGCCGCCAAAAAGGGGCGCCGAGTTGGCGCGCGAGATCCACTCGTTCCGGCTCTCTTCGCTGTGCGGGAAGAGCACCCTGATCGCTTCGTAGATGCCGAGCAGATAGGAGAGCCGATCGAGCTGGTCTCTGCTCAGGCCTTTGACTTCCCTGCTCTCCCTGGCTCGCTTGAGCAGCTCGTAGTAGGTCGAGCGCGAGTCGACGCCGAGCAGCGCCATGGCGTCGGTGGAGGGTAGCTTCCACTTCTCGACGATCCGCGCGAACGTGCGCAAGCCCGCGCCCGCCTGGGCGTTGTCGCTGATTGGGGCCGCCCGGGGCGGCTTGAGCTGGGTACTGGCTGGCAGATTTAGTCCCGATTTGGACGTTATCAAAGTATATGTCCAGATCTGGACTAACGCAATAGGAGCAGTTCCGGCTTTTGTTCGGGCTCAATGGCTAAGGGCCGCTCAGGCAAGTCACCGAGACGGAAGGTTCATCCGGATTGGGCGGATTTGACGGATTACTCAGGATCGCTCCGTGTGGCGATTTAGGTCCTCTCACCAGAGCCATTTTTTATTTTGTTATTTCGTAGGAGAGCTCCGTTCGCCGACGGAAGCGTCCCGAGCGGCAGTTCCCAAAAGATCACGGCCCGCCACGAGGAGTTATAACGCGACTAGGAGCGATCCGAGTAATCCGTCAAATCCGCAGAATCCGGATGAACCTTCCGTCTCGGTAGCCAGCCCGGCCCTGGTGTTGGAACCCGTAACACCACGCGGACCAATCCGGAGCATCCGCCAAAATCCGAACAATCCGTATAAATCTTTTGCTGTTTGCTCTAGACTCGCGGCCCCGCGATCCGGTCGAGATCGTCCAGACCAGCCAGCACATCGCGCGGCTTGGACCCGTCAGGCGGCCCGAGTATCCCGGCAGCGTGCAACTGGTCGATGATGCGTGCCGCGCGCCCGTAACCGACCTTCAGACGCCGTTGCAACAGCGATGTAGAACCCTGCTGATGCTGGATCACCACTTCGGCCGCTTCGCGGAATAGCTTGTCACGGTCCGCATCATCGTAGTTGTCGGAATCGCCGCCAAGCGCTTCCTCTGCTTCCTTCTTACGGATCGACTCGATGATGTCGGGCTCGCTCGGAGTCTCGTCCGGAATGAGGCCCTGCGCCTCGAACGACGCCTTGCGCTGCTCGCGACGCAGCTCGTACCAACCCGTTAGCCGCTCGGTGTCTTCGCTCGAGATGTAGGCGCCCTGTAGCCGCGCTGGCTCGGATTTGCCGGGCGGGATGAAGAGCATGTCGCCGTTGCCGAGCAGCGCCTCGGCGCCGATACCGTCCAGGATGGTGCGGCTGTCCACTTGCGACGCCACCCGGAATCCAATGCGGCTCGGGAAGTTCGCCTTGATCAGACCCGTGATGACGTTCACGCTCGGACGCTGGGTCGCCAGAATGAGGTGAATGCCGATGGCGCGGGCCTTCTGCGCCAGCATCGCCAGTGGCGTTTCGATCTCGCCCTGCACTGTCATCATGAGGTCGGCGAGCTCGTCGATGATGAGCACGATGTACGGAACGATTCCGCCCTTGTACTCGAGATCCTCGAACGCGACTTCGTTTCGCTTCGCGTTCTTGAGCTTCTGCCCTTCCTGGACCTTGCGGTTGAAGTCCTGGATATTGCGGGCGCCGTTCGCGGCGAGCAGCTCGTAACGATCCTGCATCTCGAGGACCGCCCACTTGAGAACGGCGGCCGCGTCCCGATTGTCGGTCACGACCTTGTGCCGGAGATGCGGCAGGACGTTGTAGACTGAAAGTTCGACCATCTTTGGATCCACCATCAGAAAGCGCAGGGTCGTCGGCGTGTGTCGGTAGACCAGACTCGTGATCAGGGTGTTGATGCACACGGATTTTCCGGATCCGGTTGCGCCGGCGATCAGCAGGTGCGGCATCTTCGCCAGGTCAGCGATCACCGGACGGCCCTCGAGATCTTTTCCCAGTGCAATTGGAAGCGCCGCCCGAATGCCCTGGAATTCCCGCGACTCGATCAGCTCGCGGAACGCCACTATCTCGGCGGTGGGATTGGGGACTTCGACGCCAACGGCGCCCTTCCCCGGAATCGGAGCCACGATTCGAATGCTCTGCGCGCGCATTGCGAGCGCGAGGTCGTTCGAGAGATTCGCAATCTGTCTGACCTTCACGCCTGCAGCGGGCGCAACCTCGAATTGCGTAACCACCGGACCGGTCGTACGGCCAACGAGATCCCCTTCCACCCGAAAGGTGCGGAGCGCGTCCATCAGCTTGATCCCCATCGCGTCGAGCTCGCGCTTCCCCAGATCGGCGTTGCGCGGTGGCGGTGGCGTGAGCAGATCGGGTGAAGGAAGATCTTCCGCGGTGAACAGAAGTGTGTCGGCCTCGAAGGCGTCGATGGCGGCGCCGATTTTTTCGGCGTTCAGTGCAGCCTGCGCGGCTTTGCTTATTCTCTCGCGCCTCTTTTCGATCGGTATCAGCGGCTGCTCGGCGATCGCATCGCTCATGAGCGAGTGATCGATTGACGGCATTTCTTCCGGCTCTGGCTCGAGCATCACCGATGAAACAACGGAGGCTGATATCGCCGGGCCGGGCACCACGATCTCCTTCGAGGGATCGAGTCCCGCCTTCTCGGCGGGGGTGGGCGGCACAAAGTCCTCGAGAGCTCTCACTCGTTTCGAGACGACCACCCGAATGGGATTCCACGACAGGGTCGCGGCCATGAGCACGCTGAGACTGATGGCCATCAGAATCCAGGCGCCCGCGGATCCAGCGAACTGGAGAATGTAGAACGCGGCGAAGGCGCCCCAGACTCCAGCCAGCGCGGTCGCATCGCGCACTCCTCCCTGCGCCAGGCCGAAGATGATCGGGAGCAGCACCACCATCCCAAGCAGAAAGACCATCCATGATCTGTCCTTCCGTTCGCCGAGGCGGCCGAAGAGCCGCAGTGCATGCGCGGCGGGTGCCAGCGGGAGAAGCGCGGCGGCGGGCCACCCGAGGAACAGGGCGATAGGGTGCGCGAGCAACGCTCCCATCCAGCCGAAGTTTCCTCTTACGTCACCGTTGCCGCGGAGCCGGGAGTAGCCTTCGGCGGCGAGTGCGCCGGCCAGGAAGATCCCGAAGAGAAGAAGGACGATCCCGCGAATCTCGCGGGCGAGCGCCGACTCCGAGGGTCTATCGTGCCCGTTCCGGCCCGAGCTTCGTGATTTGCCGGTCTTGCCAGATCGGGACCACAGGATAGGAGTCCACTTTCGCGGCAGCGGCGAGGTCGTCACCAAATCCTGCCGACTGGAGCGCTTGTCCGTGGGACGATTCTTTGAAGACTTTCGCGATGTTGTCGCCATATCTCTTTTCGATCAGCACTGAAGCCGCCGCGGCGTCGTTAGCGACCACCGAGTCGGCGCGCTTGGGAATCGCCCGGACGTAGCGCCCCGCGCAAGCGGCATCCTCGAGCGTGAAACTGCCTTCCTCACCGGCGCAGATGATGGCGATGTCCGTGTTCGAGCTGGCCGCGACCTTCATCATGGCCAGCACCGCCGTGAAGTTGACGTATGAAGCTATAACTATGTCACGTGCGCCCTGCACCCCCAACAGAGCCCGGGTGCCGTTGGTGGTAGTTATGAGGATGGTTTTCCCGGCCACGACCTTGGGCGTGAACGCCTGCGGAGAGTTGCCGAGGTCGAACCCGGTGATGGGATGCATCTTCTGCTCACCGGCGAGGAGGGTCTGGGAGCGGGCGAACTCCCTGGAGCGGCTGATGACCTCATCAGGGCCCTCCAGCGGGATCACTGTCTTGGCCCCGTTTCCAAGGGCGGTTGCGACCGTCGTCGCAGCGCGAAGCACGTCGACGATGGCAACGAGCCGCCCCTGAGTGTCAGGGGGTTTTACCTGATTGGGCGTGAAAAAGACATCAAGCCGCACTGAGTGGCTCCTTCATCAATTCGCTCTCGCGTTCGAGGAACTTGGTGTCGACTGCGCCTTCCTGGAAATGCTTGTTGGCCATGACCCGCGCCAGAAACGGAATCGTGGTAGTAACGCCCTCGATAATGAAGCTCTCGAGGGCAACTTGCATGCGCCGCAGAGCCTCCTGCCTGTCGCGACCCTGGCAAATGAGCTTGGCGAGCAGCGAGTCGTAGAATGGCGGGACGCTGTAACCCGCGTAGACGTGGGTATCGAGGCGCACTCCGGGGCCGCCGGGCGGATGGAAGACATCGATACGTCCGGGTGAAGGCTGGAAGTTCCGCGCCGGATCTTCGGCGTTGACGCGGCATTCGATTACGTGCCCGCGCCGCTCGATCGGTGGCTTCACCGACAGCTTATCTCCGCTGGCTACCCGTATCTGCTCTTTTACCAGATCCACGCCCGTCAACATTTCGGTCACGGGATGCTCGACCTGGATACGAGTATTCATTTCCATGAAGTAGAACGATTTGTCTTCATTGAGCAGCATCTCGATCGTGCCGGCGCCGACGTAGTCGATCGCCTTTGCTCCCTTCACGGCGGCGTCGCCCATCTTCTGGCGCAGTGCGTCGGTAAGCGCCGGGCTCGGCGCCTCCTCGATCAGCTTCTGGTGGCGGCGCTGCACCGAGCAGTCGCGCTCGCCGAGGTGGATGACGTTGCCATGCCGGTCGCCCATGATCTGGAACTCGATGTGCCGCGGGCGGGAGAGATACTTCTCGATGTAGACTTCGCCATTGCCGAACGCGGAAAGGGCTTCCGATCGGGCGAGCTGGAACGAGCGGCCGAAATCATCGGGGTCGGTTGCGACTCGCATGCCTTTACCGCCGCCGCCCGCGGCGGCCTTGATGATCACCGGGAAGCCAATCTCCCGCGCAAACTTGAGCGCCTCGTCGGAGTCCTCGACCCCGCCGGGCGTACCCGGAATGATCGGCACTCCAACATCCTGCATGGCCTTTCGCGCGGCAGCCTTGTCACCCATGACGCGAATCTGCTGCGGGGTCGGACCGATGAAGCTGATGTTCGACGCGACGCAGG
>JALYKQ010000077.1 GCA_030774675.1 Gemmatimonadota bacterium
CCGGCGAACGATGTTTCGAGGCGTGAAATCATCGCATTCAGAGTCGTCATCAGGTCCGCGAAGTCGGTGGTCGTCTCTTCGCTGAGGGCCAGACGACGGTGAAGGCTGCGACCATCGGTGATGGCGGCGACCTCGGCGGTAATCTCATTGAGCTGACGCTGGGTTCTGCCGAGAAACAGAAACGCTGCAACGCCCGCGGCGCCAATGATCAGCGGCACGATCACGAGCGCGTCGAGCATGTATTCCCGCGGTACAGAGCTCGCCCTGGTCGCGAGTGCGCCCGATGCGATCCGGCTCAGGCGCGGCGGAATCCCACCCAGCGAATGCGAGACGAACAGAACTTTTTCCTGGAGTGAATCGAGCGTGAAGATGAGCGCCTCGCCCGACTTCGGCAGGTCGTCGAGCTGGGTCTGGAGGGTGTTCATGTCGCTCCCCTGAAGTGCCATCACGTCATTGGAGCGATACACCTCCCGTTCGGCGGTATCCACCACGACTATGTATCCTGGGACGGCCTGAAGCCGCGCGACGACTTTTGGCGAGAGACGCTGGATGAGCGCTGTGTCGGTGGTGGCGAGCACGCTGTCGCCGGATTGGGCGGCATCGGTGATGATTCGCGCGGCAAGATCGCCCTGGGCTGCCGCGTACTGCGCGATGTCGTGATAGACTGCGTTGTTGCGGGCGGTGAGCACCGCCAGGAAGAGTGTCGCCGTAACTGCGATCAATGCCGCCACGAATGTCGCGGTGAGCTTCACCCGCGCGGAGAGCATCCCGGCTAGCTCCCCTTTCCGGCGGCTGTCTCCTCGCGGATCACATAGCCTACGCCGCGAATCGTGTGAATCAGCTTGCGCGGGCTCGATGCGTCTATCTTCTTGCGAAGGTGGTTGATCACCACGTCAACAATGTTGGTGCCCGGATCGAAGTGATAGCCCCACGCGTATTCGGTGATGAGGGTCCTGCTCATCACCCGCCCCGCGTGGCGCATCAGATATTCGAGCACCGTGTACTCCTTCGGTGTGAGCTCGATCGGCTGCGAGGCTCGCGAGACCTCCCTCGTGTCCAGATTCAGGGTCATGTCAGCGATCTTGAGCACCGGAGCCACACGCGCCCTCGGCCGCCGCGACAGTGCCTCGACCCTGGCGAGGAGCTCCTCGAAAGCAAATGGCTTGGTCACGTAGTCGTCGGCGCCGGCGCGCAGCGTCTCGACCTTCGAATCCATTGCGTCCTGCGCCGTCAGGATCAACACGGGCCGGTCGAACCCGCGCGCGCGAAGATCATGGAGCACCTGTGAGCCCGATTTGCCGGGCAGACGCATGTCCAGAACCACGACATCATAGTCTTCCGACATCGCGCGGGCCTCCCCGTCGCCACCATTGGCGACGAGATCTACGCCCCAGCGCTGTTCCTCAAAGCCCCGTTTGACGAACTGTCCAACTGTGGGGTCGTCTTCGATTACGAGGATTTTCATCGGGCGGGATAGACTTCTTCCGTTAAAATGCCAAGAGGGCGGAAGCAGCTCCGCCCTCTTGCTAAGTTACCTCTGGGTTATACGCGGTTCAACGAAACCGGCTTAGCGCCGCGCAGGATGGCTCAGCGAATGAAGCCGCGGTCTGGCCTTCGAACGGGCTGTGACGCCTTCTGCTTTTTCTCCAAGAGCGCCATGGCGGCGGAGTCCGTACGGGGCTTCACAATGGTTTCGGTGGGGGCGTCGGCAACGACGAGCGAATCCTTGCAGCTCTGGACTGCCGATCCCAATCGCGTAGCGCAGCCCGAGCGCAGAAGCCTCGAGGGCCCGCCCGCTGCTTTCGTGATGCACTGGGGCGATGAGGTAGCGTTCGTTCCCACACACTGGGCCTCCTCGCGCATCGCTGGGCGGCGGGAAACCGAATACATAAGTGCGGCCAACGACGAAACAGCAACTGCCAGCAGCAGCAGCGCGATCAGCAACTCGCCGATTACGAATCCCCGACGGCCCCATCTCCCGGGGCGGCGGTCAGCCAGCACTAGTATTCCACCCAGTTGTCGACCCACGTGTTGCGGAGTGTGACCAGCGCACCCATGGTGGTCGTAGCCTTCGCAACTTCACAGGAGTTGTAGCTGTAGTTTTTGGTACCGTTGGCGGTCGAAGCGGGGACGTAGGTGCCAAGCTTCACGTTGAGCCCGCTGATCGTCGCGCCCTCGACCGAGTTGTTACCGTTCGAGATGATGTCGTTGCCGACCAGCAATACGCCCTTCCACCCGCTCGATCCGCTGATCGTCAGGTGGCCGGTGGCGATGATCATCCCCTTGCCGGATGAAGGAAGCGAAAAATCCGCCTGATTGATCCTGATGATCGGATAGTACGTCGAGTTCGGGTCGGCATACGCCGCCTCGAGGGCAGCAGTCGGCCACGAGCTGCCCGGAATCGTGATGGTGGCTTCGATGCTGTTCTGGTTGACGATCGCATTCCAATCGATCGTAATTTCGCTGGGAGCGATAGTGTCGACCGGTGGGTCGCCGACGGCGACTGTCTTGCCGGTGTAGCCGGGATTCACGGGAACCGCCACACCTGCCACCGCCGCCGAGTCGCCACAAACGTCGATTCCGCCGAGCGTGCCGGCGCCACCGTTTTTCTGGATACCTGAAAGCGCGGTCCATCCCGCCAGAACCTGCATTGGAGCAGGCTCCCACAACACGTATTGCGCAACCGTGCGCACACCCTGCGGAGTTCCAGCGTAGGCGCCAACGGTCTCGACACCCTTCGAGCGAACGACGTAGAGTCCCGACTGCGAGCCCCTTGGGGCACGCAGGCGAGTCAACGATACGTCCGCATACCCACCGGTCATCGTTATCCGGACGCTGTCCTTGGCGCCCGGGACCTTGGTGTAGTTCGGAGTGCCCGCCATGAGGGAGTCACGGCGTACGAGAAATAGCTCCAGTCCCTGCTCCGCAATCCTGAATGCCGAGATCTGGGACTTCTGGTCGGCAACCGATCTTCGCTCGGCGCTGACCAGCGAGAACCCGCCTGCTACCATGATCGTAAGAACCATGATGACCAGAAGGGCGACCGGAATGGCGAACCCGCGACGTTCGGTATTGTTCAGCATATAATCGAGCCTCTCGGCTAGTTAGTGCGGTTCTTGAAGAAGACCGCGGTTGTGAAAGGTGCGCTTTCGTTAGTTGTCAGGCCTGCGGCAATAGTCTCACTGATACCGTCGAGATGGAGCTCCAGCCCGCGCATATCTGCCAGGTTAGCGGGGGGAGCGACCTGGGCGACAGACCCACCGTTGACGGTGAAGAATTTCCAGCTCGCCGTGTTGGCGAACGGGGCTACGAGCTCCTCGGAGCTCTGGGCTCCGTTCGGCGCGATGGTGGTGCGATAAAGTCCGAGCTTGCCAGGAACGGCAGTCGAAGCCTTGAACTCGTATTTGATTCTGGAATAGAGAAACACCGGCGTGCCCAGTCCTGCATTGATGGGAAGGGTCGGCGTAACCACCACCACCCTTCCGTTCGTCACGGTCGTGACGTTGACACCCGTGCAAACGGCGATCGCGACTGCGTCGCCCGATGTCTCGGTCGCCGGATTCTCTACATAGGAATAGACTCCGGTCTGGAAGTTCCTCCAGGCATAACCGTAGAAACCCGCGTTGGCATAGGTCGTTGAATCCACAGGAAGAAGGCTCAAGGCCGTACCGCCCCCCGAGTTGGCGCACATGACGCCTATCGCGAAGGGAATTCGAATCGTCAGCGAGGTCGATGTAGCGGCAATGACACCGCCGGTTGCTTCGATCATTCTGAAGTCGGACACGACGCGGTTGAGGGATGCGCGCGACACGTTACGTGCGGCGTTGCCCATTCCCTGCCGGTCGTAGAACTTTCCCTGCACCGTCAGCAGCCTCGTGAAGAGCATGCCGACGATGGCGAAGATCACGATTCCAACTATCAGCTCGATGAGCGTGAAGCCCCGGCGAGCGCTGCGAATGTTGTAGTGTCTCATTGGGTTACCCCTGAGGGCAATCGGTGCATAGCACGTGTGAAGTCCGCGCCTTCGTCCGGGTAAAGCTCACCGTGTCGGGCTTGAGCTTTGTGTCCGTGGGCGTGATCACGACCTTTATCGACTTTACGACATTGGCGACGGGCTCGGTAACGGTGATCACCCTCGTATGCTTGTAAGGAGCAGTCGTCACCGAAACGCTGGTCGATCCAACCTGGATCGAATCGTAGGGGATGCCCTCGAGGCGGTTGACCTCATGCATCAGCACGCCATTTCTGTAGGCGTTGCCCGTCGCCTTCATCCCGCTTTGCGACACGGAATACATCATCGCCGCCAGCGAGGAAAGGGCTACCGCAAGAAGGACCATTGCCACGATGACCTCGACGAGGACGAAGCCCTTTCTTGGCTCGCTCGCGCCGGTCGTCGCGCTACCTGTTACAGGCTCTGAGTTGCGCATTGAGATTCTCATTGTGATTTCACCCTTATGAACCCAGCAGTGCTGGCTGTGATCTGTTTGCCGTAATCACCATTGAACAGGTTGATCGTAACCGCCGCCGATGAAACACCGTTCGGGAAAACGTCGATTGTCGCGGGAGTGAAGACCAATGATGTGAGGCGATACTCGGAAGTGTCACCATAAAATGTTCTGATCCGCAGCACCGCCCCGCTCTTGCGATCGACGAACTGATAGCTGCGACTCGACGCGTCGGCCTGAATACGAACAGGCTCACGTTGGCGAGCCGCCACCGCGAACGCATTTTGAAGATCCGAAGCAATGACCGTCGCGGCGCGATTGACGCGGTTGTGCCGCGCGATCCGCGACATCGCGGGACCCACCATGGTGGCTAGAATCCCGAGGATTACGACGACGATCAGCAGCTCGAAGACGGAGAAACCGCCGCGAGCACTCGAATTGGCGTTTTTGCAGGTACTTTTGGTCATCCTGAAGTCTCCGTCGGAGGCAGTCCGGACATCAGCTCCGTCTACCCCGGGTGGACATACCTTCTATTGAGAGATAGACGAACTCCGTAATGGGCTGCAACCCGAAAACAGGGCAAAACCCGGGTTAAGCGGGCCTAAAGGGCCATAACCCGCGAATCTCTAGCTCAGCAGTTTGATCGCGGCCAGGATCTCCGAGTTGTCCCGACGCTCGCCATTGTTCTTCTCTACATGGGACCAGCGGACCCGCCCCTCCTTGTCGATCAGGAAGTACCCGCGGTCCGAGTAAAACCGGTCCTCATTGAGCACTCCGTACGTCCGCGAAATCTCTCGTTTGAAGTCGCTCAGGAGCTCGGTCTTCATCTGCAGCTTGTTTTTGAACTCCCGGAGCGACGCGGTCGAGTCGACCGATATTGGAAGGATCTCGACCCCATTCCCCGCGAACTGATCGAAGTCCTCGGTAAAGCAGATCAGCTCCTTTGTGCACGTTCCCGTAAACGCCAGCGGAAAGAAAGCGAGTAGTACGCTCCGCTTACCCCGAAATGATGAGAGCGATACTTCGCTCCCGGACGTCGAGGCCGCGGTAAATTCGGGAGCGACGTCGCCTGCCTGCGGCGGATTTTGCAGTTGCGTACTGATCATCGCGGAAAGCTAACCATTCCCGAGAAGCCGATGGAGACCGAAACAGCAACGAGCAAAAAGCTGACTGTCCGCTGCCAATTCTGCGACACTTGGAACCGGATCGAAGCCGACAAAGTCACCTCCGGCCCGAAGTGCGGAAAGTGCGGAAAGCCAATCCTGTTGGAGCGGCCGTTTCCTCTCACGGACGAGACGTTCACCCGTACAATAAATGAGAGTGACCTGCCGGTGGCGGTGGACTTCTATGCCGACTGGTGCGGTCCATGTCGGATGATGGCTCCCGCGGTCGATGCCCTCGCCGCTCACCTCCAGGGAAAGGCGCTCGTCGCGAAGCTGAATACCGATCACGCGAGCCGGACCGCCAGCGGGTTCAACATCCGTGGCATTCCCACGACCATAGTCTTTAAAGGCGGACAGGAAGTGGCCCGGCAGTCCGGGGCCCTTCCTCTCGAGGCATTGAAACAGCTTGTGGCGAAGGCGGGTGTCGCGGTCTGATTTTACCTCGTCCGCGCATGCCTCAGGACGTTGGAGGTCCTTTAAGTACTGCCTCGACTTTGGCCGCCAGTTCCTGACCTGAGAAGGGCTTGTTGAGAAAGTTGGCGCCGGGGGGGACACCCGATCTCGAATCCTGATCGGCATAGCCCGACATGAACAGAACCCGAAGGCCCGGACGCTTCGGTGCAAGCGCCTGCGCGACCTCAGGTCCCCGCAACCCCGGCATGTACATATCGCTTATAAGAAGGTCGATCTTGTCCGGATGAGAGTCGGAGATCCTGAGAGCGGCCTCGCCGCTCTCTGCCTCCAATACCTTGTACTTCGCCCGCTGGAGGATCTTCATCACGATGGAGCGCACCGACTGCTCATCGTCGACGAGCAGTATGGTTGCCGATCCTGTTTCTTCCGCAGTAGTCATCGAAGCAAGCCGTCGATATTGGGCTTTTTTTTCAAGAAAGTCGGGTAAAGATAGACGCAATCCGTGTCGGGCCGACAGGCCGCACGCCGTCCTACTGTTGAGGTAACCTCAAGCCCCGCTTAATCGTCCCCAGTTATACCCACGCTTATCCTGTACGGCCCTGGGTCCGGACGGGATAGCACCTCCGAAAACCGGCAAACCCACCGAAAGGTGGCGACGCAAAGCTACGAGGCTAACGCGCGAACCGCGCCACGCTAGTCGAGCTACCGAAGAGGAGGCTCCATGCAATTGCCCCTGGAACGTCCGCCACTTGCTCTGATTGCCTGCAGCGACGAATGGATGAGTAGGGCGTTGGAGAGCGTCTTTCAGCAGCACGGGTACGTCGTCGCGCACACCCGCTCGGGCGCGCAGACCACGGAGCTCGCCAGGCTCGCCAATCACGATGTACTCATTCTCGACGAATCGCTCGCCGATGTGAAAGCGGTCGACGTCTGCCGCGCCATTCGGGATGGAGTCGCTTTCGATCACTCTATTCCAGTCGTGATAACGTCCCCAACCCCTGTTGATCCCGCCGCGCGCATTGCCGGTTTGAGCGCCGGCGCCTGGGATTACTCCAGTGTCCCAGTCGATCTCCAGCAGGTTTTCGTCAAGCTCGAGACTTTTCTTCGGGCACGTGCCGAGCTCATGGTCGCGCGCTCCGAGGACTTCGTCAACGCCACTACGGGACTTTACACCTCATTCGGCCTGCGCCAGCTCGCAGGAAAGCTTGGCGCGCGCGCCCTCAGAAAACACGAGCCATTCGCCTGCGTGGCGGTGGCGGCACAGGTGCACGATCGCGAAGTGGGATCGAGCATGTTGTGGAAGGAAAGCGCTGCCGGGTTTGCAGACGTTGCGCACGTATTCCGTGAACAGAGCCGCCAATCGGACGTCGTCGGTCACGTTGGTGACTCACGTTTCGCCATTCTGGCGCCCGACACCGACGCGGCGGGCGCTCGGCTGCTAGTCGCCCGTCTCCAGCGCGAGCTCGACAGGGCGTCAAAGAACAAGAGCATCGGCGGCCAGGTTCGGCTGCGCGCCGGATACTCGGCGGTGTCGGACCTCGCGAGTGCGAACGTCAACGTCGCCGAGCTGGTCCACCAGGCGCAGAGCGCCCTGGACTATGCTCCGATCCAGGGCGAAAACGACGCAATCGTTAGCTTCGACGACCTTCCGACTTACTGAGCAGGGGCCAGAGCGGCAAGCGAGCTGCTCCACCAATGACGGTGGGAGCGGAGAGTGGAGCGTACAGGGATCGAACCTGCGACCTCCTGGTTGCAAACCAGGCGCTCTCCCAGCTGAGCTAACGCCCCTCGTTCGCGAAATATAGACCCTCTCCTCTGGCGCGGACAACGAGGATCTCGCGCGCGCACCACCAACATTCTGAATTCAACGTCGAGGCGTTCCTATTCGTGCGCCGGCAGTGGCTCCATCGTTCGCGGATCCACCGGCACCTGCACTTCATCCCGGTACGGTGAAGTCATGAGCAACACCCGTATGCGCGGGAAGGCATCCATGAAGGAGAGGTAGCAGCTGCCCCAAATACCCAGCAATCCGAGCGCAACGCCAATCTCCCAGACACCCAGCGGAATATTTTTCACGTCTCCATAGATCGATGGGTAGACCTCTAGATAACGGTGCATCCACAATCCGACGATCGTACAACTGGCGAAAAACACCAGCGTGGGAAGAAAAAGTTTCGCTGCGCGCGACAGAAGTCCAAAAAACGGAAGGACGAACATCAACCCGACCGTGATGAGCGTGGGAGTCCGCCAGCCGTCGATCAGCCGGAGCCGCGCCCAGTGGGTTTCTTCTCCGAGGTTTCCGTACCAGATCACCAGATACTGGCCGAAAGTGAGGTACCCCCAGAAAGCAGTGAACGCGAAGCAGAGCTTGCCCAGGTCGTGAAAGTGCTTGTCCTGGATGAGATCGTACCGTGAGAGATAGCGGCGCCACGCCAGAACGATAATCGTCCAGCTCGCGAGAGCCGCCACCCATCCGCCCATAAAGAACCACCAGCCGTACATCGTGCTCTGAAAATGCGGATCCAGCGACATCGAGAGATCCCAGGACAGGAGGATCCAGCCAAACACAAATGCGAAGCCGAGGAAGACGGCGAGCTTTCCCTGCACGGAGTGGGTGGAGTGCAGCTCCCGACGCTCGTCGCGATAGCCTCTGCGCATCCGCTCCCGAATTCCGCGAGCCCAGCTCGCTCCGGACTCTGGCAGGATCCCAACATCCAGCCGCACCGACGTATAGATGTACCAAAGGCTCAGCCCCAGGATTACCAGAAAAGTCAGGACGACCCTGGTAAGGAAAAACGGCGGGTTCAGCCACACCCGCTTCTCGTAAATCTCCGGAACGTGGTTCGACCACCAGAAGATGTGATGCCGGCCTACGAGTACGATGAGCAGCAGGAGGACAAACGCGACCGGAAGGAACGCAACGTATCCCTCAAGAAAGCGCACGATCGGCCGGGACCAGCGCGCCGTCGTGATACGCTGCACGGCGACGAACATCACTCCGGCCGAAGAGATCGAAGTGAAGTAGAGCCAGTTGACGAGCAGGGCCTGCCAGGTTCGATCCGGCTGGATGAACAACCCGACCGCGAAAACCAGGAGTCCGATCGCCGCCAACACCAGACAGATGGTCTTGAGCGAGCGCGACGAGGGTCGATCGATTCCGGTGAGAACCTCTTCTCTGCTCGGAGCGTGAGCGTCGTGGCCGCTCATCGGATGATACCCGCGCGAGTGCTGTCGATTCTGGACTTGAGCGAATCGGAGCGAGCACTCGAGGTATCGGCGGGAGCTGCTGGGGGTTTTGCGCCGGTGGTGGTGTTGCTGTGCGGCTTGTAAAAGGGCGCGGGCTCGTTCGGTCCGAGACGCGTCGGACCCGGCACCTTGTCTCCGGTGACTCCGGGTGCAGCGAGCGGTCCAACCGCTACGGCTTTGCCGCCCACTCCCTGCAGCGCACGCAGATAGTTCACGACGTCCCAGCGGTCCATCTCCTCGATCCGGTTATAGGGCGGCATAAGGCCGCGGCCGTTGCGGATCATTCCGAAGATGTATCCATCGGTGCGCCCCTTGGTCATGTCGGTGGTGAGATTGATGCTCGGCATCCCGTATTTCGTGACCGGACCATCTCCCATCGCACGATCGCCGTGACATACGGCGCAATTGATCTGAAAATACTTTCTGCCGTTGGCGAGCGATGAATCGGTGGCGGCCGTCGGATTGGGAATCGACGCCATGGAGTCGATGGTCGCGGGGAACGCGCCGTACGAAACCTGATAGCCGGCGACTGCCATCCCGCCGGTAGGAACCGACATCTGCGGATTTCCGCGCGAAGGCGTAGTGCTGTCGTTCACCTGCTCCCAGGTCCAGATCGACGGCTGCCGCTTGAAGTCGGTGAACCACTCGCACGCCGTCAGAAGGAGCGGGAATGAGAGGGAGAGGATGCGCACTTTAGCGTTCACGCCGAACCTCCACCGCACCGTGCTCGCGCAGCAACGTTTCAGCCGACCTGACTTTCTCCGGCGGACATTCGACCCACACACCGTAATCGCCATGACTGAACCTCGGGTCATACCCGACCATCATGGTGAGCCGCGGAACCCGAGCGCTGATGAGAAGTCCCAGGACGGTCGAGAGCCCTCCAATGAGCACCATCACCTCGAATCCGAAGATCGTGTAGGGAACCCAGGAGGCGATTGGCTTTCCGCCGACCACCAGCGGCCAATAATCCGATATCCAGACCGCGATCCAGTAGCCGAACGTCACGCCGAGCAGACCGCCGATCAAAGTGAATCTTCTCACGGGGCTTGGCGGGCCTTCGATCGCTTCCTCGAGCTCGTGACGGGGCGTCGGCGTAAAAACGCGAATCGCCCCGAGCCTGTCTTTCTTGAGGGCTTCGATCGCGCTCACTGCCGCGTCGAGCTCACGAAACGCGCCGATGACGCCTTGCATTACGCGTACTCCCCCGGGGTGTCAGCTTCGTACTCGAAGTGCCTTCCGGCGGGGTCGACTCCGTGGGGATGCGGACTCTTGAGCTTCGGTGGAACTATCTCCTTCACTTCGGCGATCGCAATGACAGGCAGCTGTTTGATGAACAGCATGAACCACATGGAGAACCAGCCGAAGCTTCCGCACAGGATCCCGTAATCCACCCAGGTCGGGCGGTAGCTCGTCCACTGCCATGGCTCGAATTCATGTGACAGCGAAGGAACGACGATGACGAACCGCTCGAACCACATGCCGATGTTGACCGTGAACGAGAGGATAAAGAGCCAGGTCGGACTGCGCCGCAGTCTCTGTGAGAACAGCGTCAGCGGCAGAACCATGTTGCAGGTGTAAAGGATCGCCGAAGCCCACCACCACTGTCCCCAGATACGATTCGCGAAGAAGCTCTTCTCCACTTCGTTTCCGCTGAACCACGCCACGAACCATTCCGTCATGTAAGCACAGCCAACCACCAGCGAGGTGAAGAGGCAGAGCTTCGCCGCCGCATCGAGATGGTTGATCGTGACGTAGTGCTTGAGCCCGAACCATTTCCGGAGCGGGATGATGATCGTGAAGACCATCCCCATTCCGGAGAAGATGGCGCCGGCAACGAAGTACGGCGGGAAGATCGTGGTGTGCCAACCCGGCGTCAGCGCCATGGCGAAGTCGAACGACACCACCGAGTGGACCGAGAGCACCAGTGGGGTCGAGAACGCAGCCAGGAACAGATACGCCCGGGCGAAATGGCGCCACTCGTTGTCCGTGTTACGCCAGCCAAGCGACAGGACGGAAAAGATGCGCTTTCTGATCGGGCTGATGTTTTCCCGGTCGCGGAGCACCGCGATGTCGGGGATGAGACCGATGAACAGGAACGTACTCGAGATCGTGAAGTACGTGAGGATGGCGAAGACGTCCCACACCAGCGGACTCTTGAACTGCGGCCAGATGTAGCGCCAGTTCGGATATGGAATGAGCCAGAAGAACTTCCAGGGCCGACCCAGGTGCAGAATCGGGAACAATGCCGCGGTCATGACCGCGAACACGGTCATCGCTTCCGCGCAGCGATAAATCGTCGTGCGGAATCCGGCCCGGAACAGATAAAGAATCGCCGAAATGAGCGTGCCGGCGTGACCGATACCAATCCAGAAGACGAAGGTGATGATGTAGACTCCCCACATCACCGGCGGGTTGTAGCCAGCGACTCCGAGACCACTGTAGATCTGGTACATCCACGTCGCGATACCGATCAGGAGAAAGAACACGGCGACACCGAGACCGATGAACCACGCCACGGTGGGGTGCAATGTGCCCACGATCTCACGATCGACCTGCTCGTAATCCCTGACCGCCGGCAGCTGGACGTCGGCCCTTGCAATGTTCCGGAGGGGCGTCACTGGCTGTGTAATGGTGGCCATCGCTAAACGCCTCCCGCTGTTGCCGGAGACGGATGCGTCACCTTTTTCAAGTAGACAACCGCCGTGTAGGTGTTGAGCTCCTCGAAGACGTGGTACGCTCTTGCGTCCTTGGCGAGCTGGGTGACGGTCCAACTCTCATCGGCGGCATCTCCGAAAGTAATCGCCCTCGATGGACAGGACGCGGCGCATGCCGTGGTGAACTCGTCCGGCTTCAGCGGCCGCTTCTCGGCCGCGGCCCGGTTCTCCGCCTCGCGAATCCGCTGCACGCAAAAGCTGCATTTCTCCATCACGCCCTTGCCCCGCACCGTGACGTCGGGATTGAGCTGCCAGTTGAGCGGCTCCGGGAAAGCGTACTGCGGCCTGGCCGGTTCGCCGTAACCGAACCAGTTGAAGTACCGAACCTTATAGGGGCAGTTGTTCGAGCAGTAGCGGGTGCCGACACAGCGGTTGTAGACCTGAACGTTCAATCCATCGGGTGCGTGATACGTCGCGTACACGGGGCAGACCGGCTCACACGGCGCGTTCCCGCAGTGCTGACACATCATCGGCACAAAACGGGTGTCGAAATCCGGCCCCCCGTCTTCGCCGCCCTCGTAGTAGCGCTCGATCCGGATCCACGCCATTTCGCGGCTGCGAAGGAGGTTCGCCCCAAACCCGGTGCGATCCGGAAGCACCTTGCCGGTCTGCCAGTCAGCGCCCACCGTCGGAATATTGTTCTCCGCGTAGCACGCGCTCACGCACGCCGAGCAGCCCGTGCACCGCGCAAGATCGACCGTCATCGCCCAGCGACGCTTGGCCATGCCGCTCCAGTGATTCGGATCGTACATGCCTTTGTCCTTCGAGCGGGGATCACCTTGCTCGCCCTGCGCATCGTTCGCTACGGGCGACCGCAGGCCAGGCAGGAACTCGTGCGAGGCATCGCCCGCCATTTCTTCCCCGTGTTCCCTTCCTCCTTCCGGACTCTCACCCTTCGGTACTTCTGGTCCGCCGTTCTGCGCGACCTCGGTCGCGTGCGCGGTTCCCGAGTCATGACCGGGTCGGCCGGCCTTTAAATCCGCGATCGCTATTGCCTGGCCAATGCCTCGCCCGTGCTGGCGCGCCGAACCCTCGGTGGTGACGATCTGCGTGTATCCTCCCGCCTTCGAGACGTTCGCTTTGGTGGAGACGAAGGCGATTCCGCCGGCGCGGTCTTCGCCGAGAGGTAGAAGCTCCAGCGGATTGAGCCCTGCACCGGCGTAGCGCCCGGAGTGGGTGTGACCCCGCCCCGTAGCGATTGCCACAGTATTGCGCTGCGTGCCGGGGTAGCGCAGCACAGGGAGCGTGAGGCTTCCGGCGGCTGTCCGCACGGTGACGTGATCGCCATTGGCCAATCCCATCTGTTCGGCAGTCGCCGGATTCATCTCGGCGACTGTTTGCCAGCAGATCTTGGTTACGGGATCGGGAATCTCCTGCAGCCACGGCTTATTGGCACCGCGTCCGTCGCCAAGAAGCGGGTGCGGATAAAGGACGAGATACATATTCCCGCTCGACTGCTCGATCGGCGCTGCGGTGCGCACGGTGGGAACCGGCCGTGGAGTCGTTGGCTCTCCCAGCGACCCCGATGCTATGCCGCGTGGAAGCGCAGCCGTCAATCCGGCTGCCCCGCCCGGGAAGCGACTGATCAACCAGCTTCTGTAGTCATTCATCGCGTATCGCGCGGCGTTGGCTGGATCTTTTTTCGCCACCGCGATCAACACGTCGGAAGTCGCGCGGGTGTTGAAAACTGGATCCATCGTCGGCTGCTGTAGCGAGATAGTCCCACGAACCGGCTCGGCGTCGCCCCACTGCTCGAGCGGGTGATGGTCGGGCAGAATGAGGTCGGCGAGCTCCGACGTCTCATCGGGATAACTGGAGAAGCTCACTTTGAACGGAACTTTGGCCATCGCCGCGGCAAAGCCGGCTGATTTCGGAAGCGTGTAGACGGGATTTACTCCACGGACCAGCAGCAATGAAATGCCGCCCGAGTTCATTCGCTCGGCGAGAGCTCGCAGCTCCGCTGGAGCGGCAGTGCGGTCCAACCCGAGAAAGCCTTCGTTCGGCTTGATGGTCACGCCGACGTTGCCCTGCGATTGGTTGAGCGCATTGGCGGCGAGCGCTAGCTCGAGCCCGTCGCTGTTTCCGCCGCCCGCCACGACCATGGTCGGTCTGGTCGCGGCGAATTCCTTTCCCAATGCATCGAGCACCGAGGCGCTGACGCCGGTAGCTCGAGCTGCGGCTTCAATCGGAAGCTGGCCGCCAAGCATCCGGACGATTGCCATCTCGCTGCCCGGCCTGCAGTCGATCCACTGATCCGCGTTGAGACCCGTGAGTGAGCGGCGCGGCCCAACGTAGATGAGGCGGGGCGAATTCTCGTGATCGGCGCGCGCGTCGGCGAAGTCGAGCTGCTGCGGGACCATCGCGCCCCAGCCATCGAGAAAATCAGCTCCGATCGAGACAACGAGCCGAGCCGCGCTGAAATCGAGCTTGGGCCAGGCGACACCGTAAGTCTGTCTGTTCGCGGCAATCACGGCGTGGTCAGCGCCTGCGTCGTAGCTCAGATGCGCAGGGAGGCCGAAGCCCTGGAGCCACGAATCCAGAAAGGCCGGGAAGCTCCCCGACTCATGCTGATTGACAAAAACGGCGTTTGTTGCCCCACCGCGGCTTCGTGTCTCATTGATCTTCTGCGCGAACAGCTGGAGTGCTTCGTCCCAGGTGATTGATTCGAGTCGGCCGTTCCGCCGGACCATCGGGCCCCGGTATCGGTCTGGGTTGTATAGTCCCTGGAGCGCCGCTTGTCCCCGCGCGCAGAGCGCGCCGCGATTGACCGGATGGTCGGGATTCCCTTCGAGTTTGATCGTGCGTCCGTCGCGGGTCTCAGCGATTAGCCCACAGGCGACGGAGCACTCCCGGCACGTCGTGGCGTAATACGTCGAGACGCCGGGGACGGTTTGGTCGGGCGAGACGAGATACGGTATCAGCTTCTCGACCTTCTCCGACGCGCAACCAAGCATCGTCGTCGCGGCGGTGCCAACCCCCAGAATCTTGAGGAATTCGCGCCGCTTTACGGCTGTTGGCTCGGGCGATGGCCGTTCGTGCTCGGTGCTCATTCGACTAGTAATGACACGAGGCGCAGTCGTACCGCGCGCGGAATGGCGGGTTCGACTGTCCGATGTGGCAGTTAATGCACCAGCCCATGTTCAGCGATGAGGCTTGATATACCTGCTTCATGTTCTGGATTTGTCCGTGACACGTCTGGCAGGTGACACCCGCGTTGACGTGACGCATGTGCGGAAAGTGAACATATTCGGGGAGCTTGTGAATCCTGACCCACGGCACCGGTTGCTTCTTGTTCCAATAGCCGGCGAGCTTCTGGATTTCCGCCTTGTTGCCTTCCGACGATCCGGCCACGACTGTATGACATCCCATGCAGGTGCCGACGGCGGGCACTCCAGGATCGAACGACTTGTTCGCGGAGAAGTGGCAGTAGAGGCAGTTCATCCTCAGGGTGTCCACGTGAATGGTGTGGCGGAACGCGACCGGTTGTACCGGGCTGTTCCCCTCCGAAGAAGAAGCGCCGCTGTAAGCAGAGAGCATGGTGGCGAGCGCCGCGATACATACGAACCCGGGCACCGCAAACCATCTGCTTCGCAAGTTCATCCGCGATTATTTCTGTAAAGGCGAGTTAATCAATCGGCTTTGTGAAGATTTTCACAAGCGATCGACACGCGGAAAAATGTCCGGACCGTGGGTGCCGCGCAAGATGCGGCTCACTGCCGCAAACCTCCGGCCTTTCCCTTGGTCATACGCTCAATTGTTCGAATGACTTCGATAAAAATTGCGCGCAGCAGAGCGAGCTCGCGAGAATCGGGCGCAGCACGATAGAAGAGCGTGCGCACCGTTCGCATGATGTGCTCGTGGAACCGCGTCTTGAAGAAATCCACGCGGTAGAGCGCGCGCTCGGCGTCGGCGAACAACTGTTCGTACTCCTCCGCGGTAGCGGGCGGCGCATCCTTTCTTGGTGGCGCCAGGGTGCGCGTCGCGTCAGCAGCACCCAAGTGCAGCTCGTACAGCGAGATCAATACGGCCTGCGCGAGATTGAGCGACGCGTGCCCGGTCGTTGGAATCGTGACCACGACGTGGGCGCGGTCGAGAATTTCGTTGGGAAGCCCCTTGTCCTCTCGTCCGAACAGCAACGCTACCGGACCGCTTCGCGCAAAATCGAGTAGCTCGTCGCTCGCTGCTCTGGGAGTGGTCAGGTCCCGCTTCGCGGCTCTGCGCCGTGCCGTGAACCCGGCGACGCGAATGCAGCCTTCCAGCGCTTCTTCGATCGACTCGCAGTTTCTGATGTTCTCGATAATGTCGCCGGTGTCATGGGCGATTCCCTCGAGACGCCACGGGTCGTACTCCACCGAACGAACCAGGTAGAGATTACGGCACCCCATGTTCTTCATCGCGCGGATTGTTGCGGCGATGTTGACAGGATCCTGGGGCTCGTACAGCACGACTCTTACCGCAGACAGGACCGAGTGCGCGGCCTGGTCTGGCCCGGGTGGGCCGCGTTCAGCCGTGCGAGTCACGGAACCAGATGTAAAATGCTGCCCTCCCACTCCACGTCACCGCGGATTATGGAGGGCAGCATTGCGCCGAGGCAACTGAGTCGCCGCGGCCGTGAAGCTCGCCGCTAGACGACTGGCCGGCCCGTGACGAGGCGATAGATAATCACGATTACAGCGATGACGAGCAGGATGTGGATCAACCCTCCACCTACATGGACTACAAAGAATCCAAGAATCCACAGGATGAAGAGAATTACCGCGATGGTCCAAAGCATGATGGCATCCTCGCAAGAAGTGAGTTACACGTACCGCCACAGGAAATGTCCAGGCTTGCCACACATCCGGGCTCCGGCTGCGCGTTATGCTAGGGCACTCAACACAACATGGCAACCAGCATGCCTGAGCTTCTAATTAGGCCCCGGTTCAAACAGTTCATTCTGCGTAGCGACATCGTACCGCACGCGCCCGGTATCGATTCGGCCGAACGCGGGCAGGTGGTGCTCCTCGATTCCCGAGTCGAGAATGTGAAATACCGGCACCCCGGTCGCCATGACGGCATCGGAGATGAGCGAGCGGTGACAACGCCACGGAACCGCTTCCGCGCACATGATCGCAGTGGGCTCGAGCCGGGCGAGAGCCAGAAGGTCCTCCAGCGCCTCCTTGAACTCGCGTGTTTCCATGTAATCGGCGTAAGCCCGGAAGCTCGCATTTCGCCACTGCGTGTTGTGGGAGTCGCGGCGCCCCCGTCGGCGACCACCAAGGGATGGAAGGTGCGTGTATCGCCCGCCACTGTCGATCACCGCTCGTTCGAGATTCGGTCGAGAAAAGTGCGGGTACCTCGCCGATGTGGCAAAGGCGCGCACATCGACCAGATGTGTCGCGCCTTCTCTTGACAGCAACCCGAGAAACCGCTCGAGCGATCGGGTCGAGTGCCCGACCGTGTAGAGCCTAACGGGGTCCACGCTCCACGAAACTTCCTCCTTCGACGCGCGGCGATCCCGACGGAGGAGTGATTCCCGTCGAGCCAGTCTGGTGCAGCGCCTGTCTCCCGAGGAGAATGCGGGTGGCTCTCACATCGTGCCCCATGTCGATCAGCAAGAGCGCAAGATCGCCGCTGCCCCACAGCAGTCCGGCGAGAACAACCAGTCTGCTCATTTCTCCGAGCAGCGTCGGAATCGACGTCGTGCCTTGCGTGACGAGTCCGGTGATGATTTCCGATACGAGCAACAGCAGCAGTATGATCGCCATCAGCTTGAACAGCTTGGAGAGATAGCCAAGTCCGACGTACGGCTCGAGATCGGCCAGCCGGACCGGCATTGACGGGTCGCGCTTAGGGTTGGCCGGTACGTGCCGGTGGTCTTCTATCGGGGTCGCAGGGCTGCCGGTAGTTGCATTGTCCATTAGCTATCTCCTGTTCCTATCCAGCGAGCGGGGTAGCCTCGCGTGTCAATATGGGTGAACGGCCCGTGCGCCGACGTGCCAGAATATATGCCGCACCCGCCTATCAGCGAAGGGTGTACCCGCTCGACACGGTTGACGGCGTCCTGGATGACTTTGGCATCTGCAATATTCACGCGCCCGTCGTGATTCAGGTCGTCCATCTGGCCGTTGCCATCGTTGTCGATGAAGATGTCGTTCGCGTCCCCGTACATATGCCGGCTCAAGGCGGCCCGCCCCCGAGGGTCACCCCCGCCCGCATTGTATTGCGGAGTGCGGAACCCGCTCATCACACGCACTCCAGCGGGATTGATGCCGTGCTCCTTGAGATCCTGAAGGACCAGTTCGTCCTTGTCGATCATCTTCATGTCGACCACGATGTACTTTGGCCACACGTTCTGCTGGTCGTGCGGAAAGAAGTCCTTCAGCTTGAAGTGTTCTGACAGCTGGGTGTTCTGGGTCTGGGGCGTCACCTCGATGAATCCGCTCGGCGGGTCGTAGCTGACGCCTGGCCTTCCCTTTCTCGCAGCGGGCCAGTTACCGATATAGTAAAGGCCCAGCTTGCCGGCTCGCTTTTCCGTGGCGGGACGAAGCGTGATGACGCTGAAGTCGGCGAGGGGCTTGATTGCATTCCCGACTCTGAGGGCGAGGCTCCAGACGCCGGGCCGGCCCGGCGCGACGAACGTCGAGGTCGACTCCGCCGCGGCGCCGGAAGAAAAGGTTGCTACTGCCCCAGGCGGCAACGTATCGGCGAGGATTGGAGTGATCGGTGTGCCAGGCTGCTGGATCCTCACACGCAGCTTGCCGCTCTCTCCCCGCGCGGGATACGTGAGGGCGACGAGCGCCGCGTCGGTGAGATACGCGACTGAAGGAGCAGACCCCTCGGTGAGCGCATTGGCGATGTTGGCGGTGGCGGGCGTGATCACATCGCCGTTTCCGGTCGCTCGAGCGCGAGCAATTGACCACGACCAGCCGACCGCGAAGATGACCAGCGTGGCGACCGAGGCCACGTTGAATATCCGTTCAGCCATACCGTGGTTCCGACGGAACCCCCGAACACGCGACTCCGGAAAGGCGAGCATCCATTCTCCAGGAGTTGCTTTGCGCATCGACGGGGTTGAACTTGCACGTCTCTCTACCATTCTACCTCTCTAAAGCGACCTGATGCAGGTACTGACCGACCTGTTCCACCGGCTCTCCAACCTCCCGGAACTCGTACAGTGGGCCGGGCTTATCGGTCTGACGGCGATAATCTTTTCCGAGACCGGTCTCCTCGTGGGGGTATTTCTACCGGGTGACTCTCTTCTGGTAACCGCGGGGCTCCTCTCTGCGCGTGGGTACCTGAATGTTTACAGTCTGGCGGCGGCCCTCACGATCGCCGCGATTTGCGGCAACTCGCTTGGTTATCTCATCGGTCGCACCACCGGACCCCGGATCTTCAATCGTGAGAATAGCCTCTTCTTCAACAAAAAGCATGCTATCCGGGCGCGCGAGTTCTACGCGAGGCACGGGCGCAAAACGATCGTGCTAGCCCAATTCATGCCCGTCATCCGGACATTTTCGCCCGTTATCGCCGGCGTCGGCGGCATGAATTTCAGGACTTTCATAGCATTCAATTTCATCGGCGCGATTGTGTGGGTCTGGAGCATGCTGTCGATCGGGTATTTCCTCGGCAGCTATATTCCGGGAATCGATCAGCACATTGAGATCGTCGTCCTGATCGTGGTCTTCATCTCGATACTTCCCGGCCTCATCGGAAGCTACAGGGGCAGACGCGCGAAACGTTACGCGAGCCCGCCCGTCACCGAGAGCGGAGATCGGTGAATTCGGATCACAGAACGGGCACGGCGCTCAGCGTCGCGTGAGCTCAGAACAAACAGGAGAGAGACAATGGCGTTCACACTTCCCGCACTTCCTTACGATTTCGCCGCACTCGAGCCGCATATAGATGCAAAGACGATGGAGATCCATCACGGAAAGCATCATCAGACGTACGTGAACAACCTGAACGCGGCGATCGAGAAGGCACCGGAGCTGGCGAGCAAGTCACTCGAGGATCTCATGCGCAACGCCACGACGCTGCCGGACGCCGTCCGCGCGCCAATCCGGAATAACGGCGGTGGACATTGGAACCACTCGATGTTCTGGCAGATCATGGCGCCCAAGTCTGGCGGCGAGCCTCCCGGCGCACTCGGCGCCGCAATCCGGACCGCCTTCGGCGATTTCGCGAAGTTCCGGGAGCAATTCGCCGCCGCTGGCGTGGGCAGATTCGGATCCGGCTGGGCCTGGCTGATCAACGCCGGAGGAAAGCTTTCGATTACCAGCACGCCGAACCAGGACAACCCGCTGATGGAAGGGCAGAAGGCGATCATGGGGCTGGACGTCTGGGAGCACGCGTACTATCTGAAGTACCAGAACCGCCGGCCAGATTACATCAATGCCTGGTGGAACGTGGTGAACTGGATAGAGGTGGAGAAGAGATTCCAGACCTGAAGCGCGCCTCGTTCAGTAGCTGTTTGCAATCGCGCTTCTCTACCGAGATGCTTCCCCTTCAAGGTAGGTGTAACCTTCGAGCCCCGCGACATAGTCGGCGATGAAGGTGTTGGCTTCTTGCCTCGCCAGCGATGTCGCGTTTGCGACCTTGCGGCGAAAGGTCGCCAGAAGATCCGAAGCGCGGAACTGTACGTAAGCGAGCACCT
The DNA here is from genome assembly GCA_030774675.1 of Gemmatimonadota bacterium. Lineage (GTDB taxonomy): Bacteria > Gemmatimonadota > Gemmatimonadetes > Gemmatimonadales > Gemmatimonadaceae > UBA4720. The sequence goes on from JALYKQ010000077.1 coordinate 20,621, forward strand.
CCGTCACCGTGTCCCCGTGCACCAGGTCGGTCACCTCGTAACCTTCGGTCTCGGAAAGCCGGATGTGGACCGCATTCGTGTCGCCGAACAGGTTATGAAGATCGCCAAGGATCTCCTGGTAGGCGCCCGTAAGAAAGATCCCGATGATGTAGGGCTCTCCGTCGTTGAATGGGTGGAGCTCCAGGCTCGGTCTCCATGTACGATCTCCGATGAAGCGCTCGATCTTGCCATCCGAATCGCACGTCACATCCTGAATCGTGCCGCGCCGAGTGGGCTCCTCATTGAGGCGGTGTATCGGCATGATCGGGAAGATCTGATCGATCGCCCAGCTGTCGGGCAGCGACTGAAAGAGCGAGAAGTTGCAGAAATAGCGATCGACGAGGTTGGCTTCCAGATCGTCAATGATGTCGGAGTACTCGGCGCGCTCCTTTTGCGCGATCCTCGCCACCGCCGAAATCGTCGCCAGATAGATCTGCTCCCCGATCGCGCGGTCGCGCAGACTCAGAACCCCGCTGTTGAACAGCTCCTGCGCGCGCTCCTTGTCGAACGTGGCGTCGTGGTAGACCTCACGGACCCGCTTCCTGGAAACGCGCTTAGAGACGCTTGCGTAGTCGGCCGCCATCTCGTGGAGCAGGGTGTGGTCGTGCTCCGTGAGCTCCGGCACCGCGTTGTCGGCCTGTGACTCCACATCGATCACGCTCAGGAGCAGCAGCGCATGGTGGGCGGTCAACGCGCGGCCCGATTCGCTGATGATGTGCGGCATTGGCAGCTCGTGCTCGCGACACGCCTCCGCCAGCGTGTATACGACGTCGTCGGCGTACTCCTGCAGCGTGTAGTTCACGCTCGCCTGCGAAGTCGACCCACTGCCGTCGTAATCCACCCCAAGACCGCCACCAACATCCACGTGGGTGATGTCGACACCAAGCCCGCGAAGCTCGGCGTAATAGCGGGATACCTCCTGCAAACCGGCCTTGATGTACCGGATATCGGTGATCTGCGAGCCGAGGTGAAAGTGAATGAGCTTGAGGATCTCGAGGCGTCCAACCGACTTGAGCCTGTCCACCAATTTCACCAGCTGCGCGGTGCTCAGGCCGAATTTCGATTTCTCTCCCCCGCTCTTCGCCCACCGGCCCGATCCCTCCGAGTACAGCTTGATGCGCACTCCGGCGTTGGGGGTGACTCCCAGCTCGTCGGCGACATCGAGCAACACGTCGACTTCGCTCAGCTGCTCCAGTACGATGAAGACCTGGTGTCCGAGCTTCTGACCCATCAGCGCCAGGCGCATGAACTCTTCGTCCTTGTATCCGTTGCAGACGATCATGTGATCAGTGTGCTCCGCCAATCCGAGAATCGCCTGGAGCTCCGGCTTGCTCCCGCATTCCAGCCCGACGCCGGCCGTCTTTCCGAACTCCACGATCTCCTCGACGACGTGCCGCTGCTGATTGACCTTGATGGGATACACAGTGGTGTATCCCCCCGTGTACGCGTATTCCTCCCTCGCGTGCGCAAATTTCTGATTGAGCGATTCAATTCTCGAGCGGAGTATGTCGGAGAAGCGCAGAAGCAGAGGCAACCCGACTCCCTGCTCTTCGAGGTCGCTCGCCAGCTCGAAGAGGTCGAGCTCCCTGTTGGTCTTCTCCCGATCCGGCCGGACAACCGCGTGACCGGCCTCGTTGATGTCGAAAAAACCGATGCCCCAGCCTTCGATGTTGTAGAGGGTGCGAGCCGATCCAACCGTCCAAGGCTCGACCTGCTCGGGTGGAGGAACTGGATGCGAGTTTTTGGACGAAGGAGAAACGCGGGTGCTGGTCATCACACCATTTTATGGCATATCGCGGGTGAGTGGTACCCGCGCACGCTCACGGATACAGCGTTTCGATCTTCCAGCCGTTTCCGGTCTTCGTATACAGATGGCGCTCATGGAGCCGGCTCGGGCGGCCCTTCCAGAATTCGATTCTCTCCGGCGCGACACGAAAGCCGGACCAGTTGTCGGGACGAGGAACATCCCTGCCTTCGAACTCTCGCTTGTATTTCGCAACCCGCTCGTCCAGGGCGGAGGGAGTCTCCAGCGGCTCGCTCTGCCGCGAAGCCCACGCTCCAATCTGGCTGAGGCGGTGGCGGGTCGCGAAGTAGGCATCGGCTTCCTCCTCAGCAACTTTCGCCACGCTTCCTTCGATTCTGACCTGCACATCGATGGGCGACCAATAAAAGCAGAGCGCGGCCCTCGGGCGCGCGAGCAGATGCCGTCCCTTTCTTCCGTCGTAATTGGTGTAGAAGACGAAGCCGCGCTCGTCGAATGACTTGAGGAGCACAATTCTCACCGACGGCTGACCCCCGTCCTCGACAGTGCCTAGCGCCATTGCATTGGGCTCCGCGATGATGCCGCGATCGGTCTTTTCGGCGAGAGCGTAAACGTCGCGGAATCGCTCGATCGGATCGGACGGGATCAACTAGTACCTCGGCATCGTCGGGTCGACGTCGTCGATCCAGCGAAGAATTCCGCCGGCAAGGTTTCGAACCTCGGTAACACCCGCGTTGGCAAGCTGCTCCGCCGCACGCATGCTTCTCCCGCCAACTTTGCAATACAGAATGGTCTCGCGCCGCTTGTCGAGCCGTGGGATTTCCTCGGCTATCCGATCCAGCGGAACCAGACGCGCGCCGGGAATGTGTGCGATCTGCCACTCGTACGGCTCGCGAACATCGATGATCTCGAGCTTCTCGCCGCGTTGGAGGCGCTGCGCCAACTGGGAGGGCAGGATCTCTGTGACGGCCGTGGGCGTTGTCTCGGCTCGCGCGGCATCACCGCACAGCTCGTCGTAGTCCAACAGTTCGGTGATCTCGCGAGTGCCACAAGCCGGGCACTCGGGATCTCTTCGGATCTCGAGCGTTCGAAATCCCATCGTCATTGCGTCGATCAGAAGCAGTTTCCCGACAAGAGTTTCCCCCAGGCCGAGCAGAATCTTGATCGCCTCGGTCGCCTGAATTGTTCCGACGAGTCCCGGTACCACTCCCAGCACGCCAGCTTCGGCGCAGCTCGGAATGAGATCGGGCGGCGGCGGTTCGCGAAAAAGACAGCGGTAGCACGGACCATCGAGTGTCCCAAAAACCGATGCCTGCCCTTCGAACCGATAGACACTCCCATAAACGTTCGGAATCCCGAGCAGCACCGAGGCATCGTTGACGAGGTAACGCGTGGCAAAGTTGTCAGTCCCGTCGACGATGAGGTCATAATCGCGCCCGATTTCCATTGCGTTGCTTGCCGTCAGCCTGGTCCCGTACGTCTCGACGTGGACGTTGGGATTGATGTCGTGCAGACGATCTCGGGCGGAGTCTATCTTCCGGCTGCCGATGCCTGCGGAGCCGTGGAGTATCTGTCGCTGCAGGTTGGAGAGATCAACGGAGTCGAAATCGACGAGCCCCAGAGTGCCGACTCCAGCGGCGGAGAGATAAAGTGCGACCGGCGAGCCGAGGCCTCCCGCCCCGACAAGGAGCACGCGCGACTTTTTTAGCGTCCGCTGGCCTCCTTCTCCAACCTGCGGCAAGAGAATGTGGCGGCTGTAGCGAATGAGCTCTTCGCGAGTAAGCTCGGTCGTCTTGCTCCCGGCTCGGGTGTCAACACTCATGATATATTCCGCACTGAGTCGATTGGTCAGTCAACGGACGCTAACTACTGGCCGCTCATCCAGCAACGCTTCGCCACGCCCGCACCCCTATCGCATGCTATTCAAGCGATTTTACGACGAAAACCTGGCGCAGGCGAGCTACATGCTCGTCTGCGAGAAGACTCGTGAAGCAATAGTCATCGACCCCAATATCGACGTGCCGCAGTACACTCGGGCGGCTGGGGCGGAGCGCGCACGCATCGCACACGTGACCGAGACACACGTACACGCTGACTTCGTCTCCGGTGCCCGGGCTCTCGCTGCCGCAACCGGCGCCGCTCTCCATCTGTCAGCGGAGGGCGAGAAGGAGTGGGGTTACACAGACAGCACGATGAAAACCGCCAATGCGCTCCGGGATGGGTCTGAAATCCTTGTGGGAAGAGTCCGCATTCGCGCTGCCCACACTCCCGGACATACGCCGGAGCACCTCACCTTTTTTGTCTCGGATCTTCAGCGGGGCCAAGATCCCGTCGGCGCTTTCACCGGCGACTTCGTGTTCGTGGGAGACGTGGGCCGGCCCGACCTTCTCGAGCGCGCGGCAGGTGCAAAGGGGAGCATGGCTGTCTCTGCCGCCAAGCTATTTCGCTCGCTCCGGAAGTTTTCGGCGCAGCCGGATCATTTGCAGATCTGGCCAGGACACGGCGCCGGCTCCGCCTGCGGCAAGTCGCTCGGCTCGATGCCTCAGTCGACTCTCGGGTATGAGAAGCTCCTCAACTGGGCTTTCGCTGAGATGAGCGAAACGGACTTCGTGGCGAAAGTCCTCCGGGACCAGCCAGTGCCACCGCGATACTTCGTCGCGATGAAACGGGTAAATCGGGCCGCCGAGCTGTCTGTAGCCCGCGCGTCCCCTCCTCAGCGGCTCGGCGTTGAGGAGCTGGAGTCAGCATTGGACGCGGAGGCAGCAATTATCGACACCCGGGTCGCGGAGAAATTTGCGGCCGGCCACGTGCCCGGCACTCTGAACATCCCGCTCGGCAAGTCGTTTCTCAACTGGACCGGCGCTCTCGTTCCCGAAGACCGCGACTTCTATCTCCTGGTCGAGAGTGAAAGCGATGAGGCGGTGCAGGCTCTGGTGGCCGATCTCGCCAAGATCGGAGTGAATCGTGTTGCCGGTTTCTTCGGCGCTGGCGTTCTTCTCGATTGGAAGTCGCGGCACGGACACCTCGAACAAGTGCACCAACTGAGTCCCGGTGAGCTCCGGGAAGCCCAGAAAAGGGGCGGAGTGCAGGTCGTCGATGTGCGCGCCCCCGACGAGTGGAACCGCGGGCACCTTCCTGGCGCGATCCACATCCCACTGGCCGCGCTGCCAGAAAGGGTGGGCGAGCTCGACGCGGGCGTTCCTATCGTGCTGCATTGCAAGGGCGGCGGCCGATCCTCGATCGCGACGAGTTTCCTTCAGGCGAAGGGGCTCGACAACGTATCGAACCTTGCCGGGGGCTTCGATCGCTGGGCGGCGGAAGAAAACGAAGTGGAGACATGAGTCATCCCGTCTTTGTCCCAGCGCCGCTCGGTCGTCGCCGCGCAGAGCCGGCGGGGTGGAAGGAAAAGCTGGCCGCGCTTCGTTACGTCCCAGCTCTCTTTCAACTGATCTGGCGAACCCACCGTGGATACGCCGGAGCGATGATCGCGCTGCGAGTCCTGCGCTCGGTCATACCGGTAGCAGCGTTCTGGGTTGGAAAGCTGATACTCGACTCTGTGATCGCTGCAAGAGCCGGTAGCGGGCAGCTCAGTCAGGTTTGGAGGTATCTGGCGCTCGAGCTCGCGATCGTTCTGGTTGGAGAAATTCTCGCTCGAGCATCATCTCTCATTGAGAGCCTGCTTGGAGATCTCTTCTCGAACGCGATGAGCGTGAGGCTGATGGAGCACGCCGCAACGCTCGATCTAGCGCAGTTCGAGGATCCCGAATTCTACGACCACCTCGAGCGAGCGCGCCGGCAGACTGTGGGACGCATGGCGCTTCTCACGCTGCTGCTGTCGATGTGCCAGGATGCCCTGACGCTGTTGACGCTTGCGGGGGCCCTCATTGCGTTCAATCCGTGGCTACTGCTGCTCCTGGCGATAGCGGTGATCCCGAGCTTCCTCGGCGAGACCCATTTCGCTTCGCTCGGATACTCGCTCCTCTTTCGCTGGACACCGGAGCGGCGACAGCTCGACTATCTACGCTTCGTGGGCGCCAGCGATAAAACGGCGAAGGAAGTCCAGATGTTCGGACTAGCGCCGTGGCTCACGGAACGGTACAGGGCGTTATCGCAGCGGTTCTACGACGAGAATCGGTCGCTGTCGATCCGCCGTGGTGCCGTGAGCGCAATGCTGTCGATCCTGGGGACGATCGGCTATTACGCCGCATACGTGATCGTCCTCCTCAACGCCGTTCGCGGGGAGATCACGATCGGAACGTTGACCTTTCTCGCCGCTTCCTTCGGACGCGGACGTGACGTCATTCAGAGCATCCTGATGTCAGCGAGCAACGTCTACGAACAGGCTCTCTACCTCCGCGATCTGTTCGTATTCCTGGAGATGCGTCCGACGATCGAGTCTCCGGCCAACGCGCGGGCGGTTCCGGCGAAGATCACATCCGGATTCGTCTTCGACGACGTCGGGTTTCGGTACCCTGGTAGCGATCGCTGGGCCGTGCGCAACGTCGACCTCGTGCTCAGCCCGGGCGAACGTGTCGCGCTCGTGGGAGAGAATGGCGCCGGCAAGACCACCATCACGAAGCTGATGGCGCGGCTGTACGATCCGACTGAGGGAAGGATCACTCTCGATGGAGTCGATCTCCGGGAATACGATCTCGCCAGCCTGCGTCATGCGATTGGGGTGATCTTTCAGGACTTCGTCCGCTACGACATGCGCTTTGACGAGAACATCGGCGTCGGCGAGATCGATTCGGTTCGCGCTGATCTCGAGAGGAGCAACGGGACACCGGCAGCTATCACCAACGCGGCCGAGAATTCGCTCGCGGCTTCATTGCTGCCACGATTCACCAAGGGATACCAGCAGATGCTCGGGCGAAGATTCGACGAGGGGGTGGATCTCTCCGGCGGGGAGTGGCAGAAGATCGCTCTCGCCCGCGCCTACATTCGTGACGCGCAGGTCCTGATCCTCGATGAGCCCACCGCTGCACTCGACGCGCGAGCTGAGTACGAAGTATTCCTCCGCTTCTCCGAGCTGGTGGCCGGGCGGATGGCTGTGCTGATCTCGCACCGCTTCTCGACAGTCCGAATGGCCGACCGCATCATCGTGCTCCGCCACGGCAAAGTCGAAGAGCAGGGCTCACACGAAGAGCTGGTCGCCAGGCACGGGCTCTACGAGGAGCTGTTTACGATGCAGGCGGCTGGCTACCGATAACTGCAACTGATGCACTGCAACTGGTGCACTGCAACTGATCCACTGCAACTGATCCACTGCAACTGAAGACTACCTGCGGACGGCTAGCAGCGGACCGGCCGGTGGCTGCGGGCTGCATCTAGATGCGTTCCAGACTAGCCCGCAGCCGATAGCGGGCCCGCCGACGGCTCTTGGCAGGTAGTCTTCGGTTACAGTTTCAGACTCATGGATTGAGGTATTTCCCGAACCAGCCAAGCACCTCCCCCCACCACAACCGTTGATTCTGCGGCTTCGCGATCCAGTGTCCTTCGTCCGGAAAGTCGATCAGCCGGCTTGGAACTTTCTGTCGCTGAAGCGCCGTGAAGAGCGAGAGCCCTTCGGTGTACGGGACACGGTAGTCCAGCTCTCCGACGACCACCAGATGGGGCGTGCGGAAGTTTCCGGCGAAGAGATGCGGTGACCAGCGGCGGTAGATCGTCTCCATCGCGTTCTTGTCCCAGTAAGGCCCGCCGAACTCCCAGTCGCTGAACCAGATCTCCTCGGTGGCGCCGTACATATTCTCGAGATTGTAGACCCCGGCGTGCGTGAACAACGCCTTGAACCGGTTCGAGTGACCGGCGATCCAGTTGGTCATGTAACCGCCATAGGAACCGCCGGCGGCGCCCATGCGGGTCGAATCGAGCCACCTGTTCCGGGCGAGCACCGCGTCGAGACCGTTCATCAGGTCGATGTAGACTTTCCCACCCCAGTCTTTGGTGATCTGGTCGGTGAATTTCTGACCGTATCCGAACGACCCGCGCGGATTGATCGCCACGATCCCGAACCCCCTCGAAGCGAAAAGCTCAAAATTCCAGCGGCCGTGCCACTGGTCGAGCCATTCGCCCTGTGGTCCCCCGTGAATCAGGAACAGGACAGGGAACTTCTTTCCCGTCGCGTACTGCGGCGGCTTGATGAGCATTCCCTGCACGCTGTCGCCATCCGCTCCCTTGAACCAGAAATCTTCGGCAGGATACAGCTTGAGCTGTGCAAGCAGGGCGTCATTCTCGTGGGTCACGCGGCGAACCGCACCAAGCCCGGACGAGCCCACAGAAGCCAAATACACCTCCGCCGGACGCTCTGTGGCATCCTGGAGCCAGGCAATGGTCTTTCCATCTGCGGAGATCGAAGGCGAGAAGTTGTTGCCGGCCGATGTAAGCCGCTGGGGACCGGTCCACCCGGACGGAGAACGGGTGATCCGATACAGCTTCGTCCTGCTCGCATCCACCGTGCTGAGATAGATCGCGTCTCCACTCGGCGAGAAGGCGTAACTGTCGGCGTTTCTGTCCCAGGCTGGTAGAATCTCACGCGATGCGTGCGAAGCGCGATCGTACGCCATGAGCCGCACGTGATCAGACTCGAAGCCGGCCCGCGACTGGGACCCGTAAAAAATGGTTCGCCCATCGGGTGAGTAGATCGGATTCTGATCGGCCCCGCGATTGGCCCCCGTGATCACGGTGGGTGAGCCGCCGTTGACGGGGACCGTGTAGACATTCAGATCGGTGGACCAGGCATCCTCCCGGCCCTGATCCTTTGCAGTGTAGGCTAGCTCGCGCCCGTCAGGCGAGAAGGAATACGCCTCGCTTCCACCGAACGGCCCCGGAGGGACATCGTATTTCACGCCACTCGTCACGTCGCGCAGACCGGTCCCGTCGGGCGCGACGATGAACAGGTGTGACCTGCTAACCGGTGTCCATTCCGTCCAGTGTCGATAAAGAAGGTTGTCGGCGATCCGGGCTTTTACCTGTCCCGTGTCGGCGGCTTTCGCTCGCTCAACGTTGCAACCGTCACTCTCGCAGTCGGGATAAACGCCGGTAACGAAAGCAATTCGATCTCCGGTCGGCGACCAGACCGGCCCGGAGGAGCCGCCATTCACGTTTGAGATCTGGCGGGCGCTGCCTCCCGCGGCGTCAGCGATCCAGAGCTGGCCACTGGCAATGTAGGCTACGCGTTTTCCGTCCGGCGACCAGCGGGCTTCACTCGCGCGAACATTGCTATCGGGAAACTGTCGCGCTCCTCCACCCGCCGCAGGCTGGAGTTTGGTGACCGTGGTCCGCCGGTTGGCGCCGACATCGGTCGTTCGGACCGAGTACAGAACCCACCTTCCGTCGGGCGAAACCTGGGGATCGCCGACATTTTTGACGGCGGCGAAGTCCGCGAACGTCATTGGACGCTGAACGCGCCCTTGTGCCGAAAGATCGACGGCAAGCAGCGCTGCTGCCGCCAGCAGTAGTCCCGTTTTCATCTTTTTATTTTGGGATCGGGATATCGCGCCACTTGGCCTGGTCAAAAGTGCCGGTCGGAAATGGTTCGTTCACCCGCACGTCGGCGTACTGCTCGCGCCAGACTGGCCGGCCGTTGCGAAGGACGAGGAATTCCGTCGGCACCTCGAAACCCTGGATTTCCTTGTAATTCTTGACCCGGATGTCGCTCACCGTGGTGCGGTCCCCACTCTTGTTGCTTTGAATGAAGCGAACGAGGCGGAGATGATTCTTGTCGACCCACAGCTGATTCGACGTGGTGTCGCCCGATTTTCCACCGACAACGTAAACTGGCTCTCCATCCCACTCGTCGGTGCGGATTATGTTGTCGTCGACGTGCAATGAATCGAGGCCACGCATTATTGCCGCCACCGGGGCGACATACACATCGGCGGTGAGGAGCAGCAACGGATTGACGGACGGACGAAAATCGACCCGGATTCCGTTGTCGAACGAGGCGACGCGGTCGTCGACCTGAACCAACCCACTCCTCTGCGCGGCGGGAAGAAACGCAATCCGAAGCTTGCCGGGGATCTCGAGGTGCTCGTACCACTGCGACTTCCGCTCCTTACCTGTCGTCGTGTATGCGGTGTTGTTCTGAAGGAAGCTCATCGTCTTCAGATACTTTCCCGCGTAGCGATCGTGCATCGCCTTGACGAGGCCGGAGCTGCTCGTAACAGTGATCCCGCTACCGGGCAGTCTCGTGGCAGTGCGCTTCGTGCCAGGTGCGGGGGCGCCATCGGATGTGACGCCCGATTGAAAGTAGGAGCAACCCGTAACCACCAGAGCGGCAAGCAGAGCACCTGAGCGCATCAGCTAATCTCCAATTGACGTGCGATACAGAAGGCCGTTGAAAAGAACTTTGAAAGTTCCGTGCGGCTGCGAGCGGAAATACGGGTCGGGGCCATAGAGTACCAACATTCCCTTCCCCACTGGAGCCTGCAGAATTTCTGTTACCCCGTTCAGGTACTTTTGCCCCCACGCCCATCCACTGCGGAGCGGCGCCGGATCATCGATCCAGGCGATCCTTCTGATACCGCGCGATTCCGCCGCTGGAAGCAGCCTGAAGCCCGGCGCGTTGTCGTAGTAGAAGTCTGTCACGGGGCGCAGACCCTGGGCAAGCGCAGCCGTAGTGTCTACGCGCATGGCGAGTATCGAGCCCGGAACATAGAAGCGATTCCGCGGCAACGCTCTGCCCGTACTGTCAACGAGCGCGTTGGCAATCGGCAGCTGAAGCTGGATGCCAATGTCTGTAGCGGAGCCAATGGCCAGAATCGTCCCACCGGCATTCAGGAACTCGAGCAGCTGCGGGATCGTTTTCGATACCGTCATGTTCCCAACGCGATCGCGATACTCGGCGGGCACATCCTCGGGGCTGATGCGAGCGGTTGAGCGAACGTTTGGTCGAGCGAAGCTGGCGCCATCGGGCAGGATCAGCACATCGAACTTGCTGATCAGATTGCCGGCATCGATCGCGGGCGGAAACACAATCTGGTACGGGAACTCGAACTGCTCGAGGATGAAGCGCGCCCACCCTGAGGTAATCGCGCCGCCGTACTGATCCCACAACGCAATCCGGGCCGGTCGAACGCGCTTGAGCGACGAGGAGGAAACCTCGCTGTCGAACGCATCGAAATCGAGACCCTTCTCCGAGGCGAGTTGCGTGATGATCGAAACCGTGGTCGGGCTTGCCGGAATGTAAAACGTGCCGACGTCATATGTCCGGCCGTTGATGCTGAGCGGGCTCGTCAGCGTGTAAACCTCTTCGCCGCGGGCAAGAAGACGATTCACTGCGGCGAACGCGTCGTTCACGGAGTGACTGAGCGCGTATCCCGCAATAGCCGTTGCTACTCGCTGTTCCGGCACTTTCGCGAAGCCCACGACGGGCGCGAACGGGCCGCTGAACGGATCCAGTATCCGGGTGAACTGCACACCCATCTGATACGCCAGTGTCCAGCCCGCGTTGTCGTAAGGCGGAGTGGGCGGCCCACCCGCGTAGGGAATGTCGTTCGGGTGATCCTGGGGCTCGAACATGTCGAGAATGTGGGGGCGAAACGCCTGCGCGGTTTTTACCACGAAAGATCCGGCCGGATAACTCCTGCCGCCAACCGAGAACGGCGCAGTCGCACGCTGCACGGCGATCCCGGTCTTGATCAGCGCGTTGACGAACTTGGTTGCCGTGAGAAAGTCGGGTTGGCTGGCGGAGATGATGTAACCGCGCGGGTCCCTGTCCGCTGGGTTGCGCATGATTCCGACGTACGTGGCCATGTCCGCTGGTGAGGTTGTTTGCGGCCGCCCGCCACCTCCACTGCCGGCGTCGCCCCCCGCTGGTCGCGCGCTGTCTTGCGGCAGCGCAGCCTGAAGCGCGGCAACTTTTCGTGGAGTGATGGTCCACGTATCCGTGCTTCCACGCCGGATCGAGTTACGACCCATCTGATAGATGTTGTAGAGGAGTGTCTCTCGATATCGCGAGGCCACGTCGAGCACCGCCCGGTTTGCGGTAAGCTCGTAGGCCATCGACTGGGCGAAGCGCCATTTCTGCGGCTGAATTGGCATCGGAAGATCGCCCTTCGGCAGGAGCTTATCCGCCACGAGCGGGATCTCCATCGGCGTCGGGTTTCCGATCGCCTCCGTGAGCAAGCCGATCATGTTGTGGAAGTACACCGTCGTTCTCAAGCCACCGTTCCACCACGTCGAATAACCGGATCCGCTTCGCATCGTGGCACCGGGCTTCTCCTCGGCCACGAACCTCGATTGCATTGCCGCGCCGACGAGATCGAGCTCCATCGGAACGAGCGGATCGAAGTTGTAGTTGAATGGATCTCTGAACGGGGGAGCGAAGATCACCGTTCCGATTGGTCCGGTCTGGTGATGGTTGTACATGATCTGCGGGTACCAGGCGCGGAAGAGAATGCTGTCCATGGCCTGCGTCTCGGGCTGAGAGGCCATATACGAGTCACGGTTGTTGTCATGGCCGGCGTACTTGTGGTAAAGCCGCGGCAATCGTGACGTGCTTCTCTTGAGCGTGTCCGCCTCGCGCATGTACCAGTTCGAGACGAGATCCTGGCCATCCGGATTCGCCGGCACGCAGAGGATTATATCGTCACGGAGAAAACGAAGCGTCTCGGGATCGCTGCGACTCACGAGCTCGTACACGGTCTGAATCAGCTGCTGCGCGCCGAGTACTTCGCTCGCGTGCAGGCCGCCATCTATCCATACGACCGATTTCCCCTCCGACGCAAGAGCTCGCGCCTGGCCGTCGGTCAGGTCCTCCGCCAACGCCAGTCGCCTCGAGATTTCCTGGTAGCGGGCGAGCTTTCTATGATTGTCGCGCGACGTAATGATCGCGATCCACATCGGCCGGCCCTCGGCCGTTGTCCCGATTCGCACCATCTTCATCCGGTCCGACTCACGATCGAGCTTCTGCCAGTACTCGATCATCTGGGCGTAGTTGGCGAGAAAATAGTCGTCGCCAATGTCGTGTCCGAACTGCGTGCGAGGTGTGGTAATTCGCGGCTGCGCCGCGCCAGTCGCCGGTAAAGCGAGAACGCAGGCCAGTAGCGCGGCGGACTTCAGGCGTCGCATTCAATCACGGTTGGAGGGTGACCGCAAAACTCAGCGCTCGAGATAGCGCGTACAGGCAGAAATTTACTGGTCAGCCGTCTGCAGCGCGCCGGGACGGGCCCCAGCCGCAACAAGCACACCTGCAACCACGATGACACCTCCGACGAGGGTGCTGACCGTCGGAATCTGTCTGATCGAAGGAATCAGTGCACCGAGCAGCGTGGCGCCTACCGGCTCACCCAGGACGGTAAGGTTCACTACGTAAGCCGGGAGGTACTTGAGAGCCCAGTTCATTCCGGTGTGGCCGATCAACATCGGGCCAAGGGCGAGCCCAGCAAAGATCGCGATCTCTCGCGAGGCCTGAGGCGCGAGAGTGATGCCGCGGGATGAAGCGATCGCGAAAAGAGAAAGGGACGCGGCGGAGTAGACAATTCCGACGTAGGCCCACACACCGAGCGACCTTCGGACGCGCCTCCCGATCGTGTAGTAAATCGCGGCTGTCACCGCTGCCGAGATGGCGAGCAGGTTGCCGAGGAGGGGCCGGTTTCCCGCCGGCGTGAATCCGCCTCGGAAATCCGGGGCAGCGATGATGAAGGCGCCGGCAATGGCGACCGCGATGCCCAGGACTTGGCGCTTCGAGGGCGCTTCTCTCAGCGCTACCGCGGAGATCGTCGCGACCACCGCGGGTTGCAAACTCACCAGCGTGACCGACGCAGCGATCGTGGTGAGGTGAATGGACGCATTCCACGCCCAGAAATGCAGGGCAAGGGAAACACCGCCTACGGCAGCCAGCGCGAACTCGCTGGAGGTGATTCGCCGCCAGTCTCGCCATTGACCTGTCGCAGCGAGGAACGCTGCGACGATCAGAAGTGAGAACCCCAGGCGCCAGAGTGCTATCGCGACCGGATCGGCGCCCGATAATCGGACCAGGGGCCCCGCGAACGCGATCCCCAGCAGTGAAAAAGCGAGGACCCAGTATGGCTTTGTGGACATTACAAAAAAAGAGCCGGTGCGGTCAGCACCGGCTCTTTTTTCCACACAACCTTACTCGGTCTTCTGGGTTTTCACCAGTCGCATCTCGGCCGCCGCGCGGCCCGCATGCTTCAGGACCTTGTCGTCGTAGAGGTGGCAGTTAGGCGTATTGCGTCCGGTCACGCAGCCGTTGTAGCGGAGCAGCGCCAGACGAGTGTTGGGCGCATCGATCAGGGCCTGCTTGAGGATCTGCACGCCGTGACAGATGTTGCTCTCGATGTCGAACAGGTCCTTCGAGCCGCAGCCCCACTTGCCGCTGTGCAGTGGCATGACCTGCATCAGACCGCGTGCGCCAACGGAGCTGCGCGCGCGGGGGTCGAGGGTAGCATCTTCGGTAAGCAGCACGCCCACCAGCAGCGCAGGGTCGATATTCTCCTTCTGCGCCTGATCGACGATCGCATCCGCGATGCGGAACGCCAGCGTGCGGTCGTGGGTGTACTGATTCAGAACCTCACCGATGCGGAACGCCTCCTCGGTGGGTTGTGAAGCATCCACGACAGCCGCAGGCAATCTGAGAAGTCTGCCCGGGTTCGCATACAGCGGGTGCTGTTGCGAGATCGTCCACACAGCGCCGCCCACGAGCAGACCGCCCAATGCAATTGCATGGGAAGCAGCGCGCATAGCCATCTTCAACGGAGAAGACAGCTTTGGTGGAGGTGCATGTAACGGCTTGAGTGACTTCTTCACAGTTTCTCCTGGAATAAGTACAGCCCGAACGCGCTTAAATGAGGGGGACAAGCACTCTGCCCTTCTCATCGCGGTACGCTCGGCCCAACCGATCCGCAAAACCGTGCAAGACTTCCATATCCCGCTCACGAACGCGGTACTGCGCTGCCGTCGTCGGGAGCCTATATGTAGCAATGCTCTCGCTGTTCGACGCCTTCTTAATCTGCATCCTGCCCTTCACCAGCTCAGCCCCTCGGGGCTTGGCGAAGTCCCACATTCTTCGGCCGATCTGCGAATTCGTCAGCAGACACTTGGGATAACGCGCCCGGATGTACCGGATGAAATAGTCGTTGTCGATCAGCCTCTCTCGTCCTGGAACCGGCGCTTCGTCCAGACTGATCGCTGGCCTCTGCCCCGGCGGCGTGTGCCAGCGCTTCAAGTCCTCAGCCTCCAGAGAGACCAGGATTTTAGCGTTTAGAACCGCCGCTATCTGTCGCAAAAGATCGAGCGAGACGTTGTAGTCCTCGTCATGCTCGATATTGCGTATTGTCGACGCAGACACGGGTCTGGACATGCGTGCCGCAACGTCTTCACGACGGAGACCTCTGAGCTTTCTAATCCGCTCGAGTTCCCGTCCAATCCATTCTGCCATTGCGATTCTATTGTGGTAATGCCACTGCTGAGATACGTATAACGGTACCTCTATTGACGCATTCGGTCAAGGAAAAGTTTTAGAACGCCGCTAAACGGGTGCGGCTCAAAAAGTCAAGTATGTGACGGTAAATCTGGAACTGGCTTGCCGGCAACGACTTGCGCGCCTAGGTGGGGAATTTTGCGGCTGTTCAAATGTTTAGACCCGACGCGCGCGACTCTATTCGGCCATCCCGAAACTGAGCATCTGGGTCGCCGCCTGCTCCGCGAACCTCAAAACCTTACCAGAGTAGGTGTGGCAGTTAGGGGTATTCGTTCCGCGCACACACCCGTTGTACCGTTGCAGCGCTCTCTCGACGTTGGGTGATCTCTTAATGAGATCGGCCAAGATGCTCACCCCATGACAGATGTTGGAGTCGATCGCGAACAGATCGGCCGAAGTGCAGCCCTTCCACTTTCCGGCATGAAACGGCATGACCTGCATGAGACCACGCGCGCCCACGGAGCTCTTGGCATTCGGATCGAGCTTCGCGTCCTCCGTGAGGAGGACTCCGACGAGGAGGGCCGGGTTGATATTCCTCTTTCCGCCCTCAACGACGATTGCACCCGCGATTCTTTGCGCCAGCACCGTATCGTTGGTGTACTTCCTAAGCGAGTATGCCACTCGCCTCATCTCTTGAAGCGCTTTTGCGTCGGTGGGCGGGGTGTAGCCCTCGGTGCCGGGAGCGGTTGCGGTGACAACGGCCGCCGGGAGGTGCAAGAGCTCCCCTGGTTTCACGAATTTCGGATGCTGTTGCCCGATCGTCCAGACGGTTCCAGCGGCAAGGAGTATCGCTGCGCCAATCCCGTGGAGCGCCGCCTTGAGAATCCGCATCCAGTGCGGGTCGGGAGGCTTAACCGGTCTTCGCACCGGCACATTGGTAAAGGGATTTCCGGCCCCTGACTGCCGCTGTTCGTGTTCGAGGTCGGCCATGCCAGTTCCGGTTGCACCTCACATGCCAGAGTCGGTATGGAGATTGCCCTCCCGGCCGTGCTCGCCTCCCACTACACTGATCCAGAATGAAAGAATCCGAAGGACTATATCGCTCCTTTCGCTTCCTCAAGAAAGCGCTCCTTGGCATTGCTACCGTCCTAGTAGGTCTCCTTCTCTTCGGATATTTCTTCTTCATGCGTCACGTCGACGCCCCGAAAGCCTGGACCGCGGCTGACCGGGAGCTCCAGGGAGGAATGCTCCAATACGGTGAAAAAGTGGAGCGAAAGGCCAGGGTCTTCATGCGGAGACCGAGTGATTACTATCGTGGCGCCAACGGCCTTCTGTACGCAACGAACGATCGCCTCATCTTCATCGGCGTCGCCCCCGGGAGCAAATTCGAAAGCTCTGATGCCCCGCCACTGATCGTCTCACAGGAGTTTCCCAACGACACGCTCCTCGACCTGCGAACGACTCGACTCTACTTCCTGACGGCGCACGCCGTACGCGTGACGCATCCGGGCGTGCCTGGTGGCGAATTTGCCGCAATCCGGGGAGAGGAAGCCGCGCTCGATTCGCTTACCGACTACGTCAACTCAATTCACGCATCGCAGCGTAAAGAAGCGGCTCAGGAAAGGCGCCTGAGGCTGGCGGTAGAAGCTCTCATCAAGCAGCCCCTTTATTATACGGTCAAGCGAGGTGACGCCCTTTCATTGATTGCGACCAGGTTCGATGCGACGGCCGACCAAATCAGGCAGTGGAACCAGCTCGAGGGAGATCGCGTAAAGATAGGTCAGCGGCTGCTAGTCAAGCCGGCGAAGAAATAGCGCGGCACAAATCGTCGATCCGATCGCACTGGAGTAGCGTTCGAATCCTAATGGACATATGCTACCTGTGACGCGGACCCGCGCGTCTTCACTGAGAGGAAACAATCATGGACGACCTCAAACAGACGCTCGAGAAGTTGCGTGACGAGCTCACGAATGCCGGCAAGCGACTCGCCGACCTGGCGGACAAGGGAAAGGCGGAGCTGCCTGCGGCTGCCAAAAGGATCGACGAAGAGTACCAGCGCCTGCAGAAGCTCCTGGATTCGGCGGTCGACAAGCTCCGTAACAGGTAGCGCCCTTTAGACGAGGTGCGGGCGCGCCTCGTGTCCCGCTCTATACGCCGACAGAATCTGAATGTCCCCCACTGTCGGCGGTGCGAGGGAGTAGACGATTCCGAGTCGCCAGCTTTCGTGCGCCAGATGATACCGCCGGTAAACGATGTAAGGCGCGTCCTGAATCGCGCGATGCAGTGCGTTGTCCTCGATCTCCGACAGAGGTTTATCCGGTAGGCAGATTTCCGGCGGCGGTTCGTCGCCGAACTCCAGGCGCATTACCTCAGCCCGCGACGTTATGAGCCAGCATTCCATTGGCGGCGATTGGAGGGAGCGAA
>JALYKQ010000078.1 GCA_030774675.1 Gemmatimonadota bacterium
AGTTCTCGTGCGGCGGCGATTCGTCAGCCACCCAGAAGTTGGCGCTCTGCACTGCAAGCTGCGCGACCACTGACCCGCCATCCTCAATCTTGAACAGCTCACGGGCACCAAAGGCGGACTTGTAGAACGCCACTGCTTCGGTGCCGCGGCGAACGGAGAGCATCGGGGCGAGACTGACAGACCTCATGGCGTGACCTCCTTGTTCTGGCGCATAACGCCCAAGTTCTGCTGCAAGCACATCTAATAATCGTGAGCGAGGCGAGCTTCCAAAGTGATTGGGATCTTGCATCACTTTCGTTGACACTCATTGTTTACGCCGCGCAGTGTTCAAAGGCAAGCGGCGAGAGATAGTTGAGGCTCGAGTGAAGGCGTGTAGCGTTGTAGTACTGCATATATGTCTGGAGCGCACGATTCAGAGCACGATCGGTTGCAAACATGGCTCCGCGGGTAAGTTCGGCCTTGAGAGAATGAAAAAACGATTCGGCGTGTGCATTGTCGCCTGGCCCCCGGACGCTGGCACTCTGCAGGAAGCCCAGCTGTGTTACCTGCGCGCAAAAGGGCGCTCCCATGGACTCCGATCCTCGATCACTATGGAAGATCACGCCACGCCCCGGTCGGTGACGCGCTGCGTCTACGAGCACCGCGCACGTGACCGCAGAAGTGCGACGGTGCGTCAATGACCACGAGAGGATACGCCGCGAGAAGAGATCCATCACGATGGCGAGATAGCGCCACGCGCCGCCGACCCTGAGGTACGTGATGTCGCCGACCCACACCTGATTGGGGGCGGTGACGCTCGTGCTCCAGAGCCGGTTCGGATGTCGCGCGTAGAGATGGTGCACCTTCGCCTTCGCCCGATAACCTCGCACCGCTTTCGCGCGAAGCCCCGCCGAGTGCATGAGCCGCGCGACCCGGCGTCGGCTCACGAGCCAGCCCGCATTGCGCATCAGCTGATATAGACGCGGGCTGCCGTAGCGTTCATGATGCACAACAAAGAGGCGCTCGATCTCCCTTGTGAGGAGGCGGTCCTGTTCCCGATGGGCACTCTCACCGCGCCGACGCCAGGCATAGAAGCCGGCCGTTGTCACGGCGTAGCGCCGGCAGAGCGACGCGACGCTGAAGTGCGCGCGCTGCGAGTCGATGAAGGCGAACGTGTCGCCTTGCGAGCGGAACAGAACCGAATGGCTTTTTTTAGGAGTTCGTGCTCCTCTTGAAGCAGGGCATGCGCCTTCTCGAGGGCCTGCAACTGCGCGATCTCGCGTGCGGGACCGGGCGGTGGCGCCTTCCGCGGCCGCCCGCGCAGCCGGCCGTCCCGCGCGTCCTTGCGCCACTTCGACAGCATGAAGGGATGAATCGTCAGCGCAGCAGCCACGGTCTTCACTTGCAACCCCGGCTGCTCAGGGTCGTGAAGCAAAAGGTGAGAACCATCCATTCAGAGTCAGAGGGATTGGTACGGCGTGAAGATGCGGACGGGCCCGCCTTCGAGGGCTTTCCTCAGCTTGGCGCTCGGCGTGCCCAGAACCTCGCCCTCCGCGGAGCAGATCTGAAAGAGCGCGGTCGCCGTCTCGCCGAGATTGGCGAGATGCTCCAGTAGCGCGTCTGAGTCCCGGTATCGTTCGTGTACTATGCACTCCGAGCCGTCTTCGTTGAAGAACAGGTCATACTGCAGCGTGCCAGTATCCTTACTGCGAGCGATGGCCATGCACTGCATTTGGAGCGCCTTGAACTCTTCAAGTCTGCCTGGGTGAATCCGGAGCCTCGCGATACCCTCGATTTCACTCATTGGATTTGCCTCGGGAATAGTTGAACGACCGTGGAGTGACCGTAGACGCGCCGCCAATCACCGACAAATCGGATGTACGTATGGACCTCGTCGACGGCGCGTTCGCCCGATGGCTACCTTCTCGGCTCATACCGCATCGCAACCGCCCCTGAGCCGAATTCCAGCCGGCTCACGAGCTTCAAGTCGACACGCTTCGATAGCCCCGCGAACAAGGTCGGCCCATGGCCCGCTAGCCTGGGCTGCACCACGAACTCGTACTCATCGATCAATCCCAGCTCCGCCAACGCCAGCGGGAGCTTCACGCCTCCCACGAGCAGTCCCTTACCCGACTCCCACTTGAGCTGTTGAACGGCTTTTCCCAGATCCCCGCGGACGAGCTCCGCGTTCCAATCGACCCGGTCCAGGGTGCTCGACACGACGTACTTCTTTGCCGCGTCGATCGTCCGGGCGAAGGGTTCCATCCAGTCAGGCCTCGCGCCAGCGTGCGCCGGCCGCCGCCACCCTGCCTCCATCATTTCGTAGGTCACACGGCCAAACAGAAGGGCATCAGCCCGGTCGATATTCTCGAGCGCGTGACGATGTAACTCTTCGTCCGCGAACACTTCACGATGATCGCAGCACCCGTCCAACGTGACGTTGATGGAATACCGAATGGGTCGCATTACGTGAGAGGATCGCTTAACTCAGCCTTCCAGCGGCTCGACGCGAACGGCCGTCCCGTAGCACAATACCTCTGTCACGCCTTTCATCAACTCGTTCGCGTCATAGCGGATGCCGATCACTGCGTCGGCCCCCGCCTTATGCGCCTGGACCAACATTGTGTCGAAAGCCTGCTTGCGGGTTCGCTCAGCGAGTTCTGTAAAGAGCGAGATATTTCCGCCAAGCATCGACTGCAAGCTGGCGCCGACTGTCCCGAAAACCGATCGGGATCGGACGACAACACCACGTACCACGCCAAGATTATCCACGATTCGGAATCCAGGCACGTCGAAGCCGGTCGTTGTCATGTTGGCCGGAATGTCTGCGGCCTGCGAATGGATGATGGAAGACATGAGTCACGTTTCGCGATGAGTGGTCAGCTGTCTTGCAAACGTCGGGAATGTCGGCCTAACGCCAAAGTTCACCTGCCGGCGGAGGCAATGAAAGCCTGGTCCGATGTTTCCCTCACGCTTCCGTGGGGTGCAGGCCTTGAAGGTGCAACCTCATCCGCGGCGCGCCGCCTCGATCGCAGCGATGTCGATCTTTCTCATCTGCATCATCGCATCGAACGCGCGCTTGGCGGCAGCGGGATCGGGACCGGTGACCGCCTCCGTCAGGGCGACCGGCGAGATCTGCCACGACAGCCCCCATTTGTCCTTGCACCAGCCGCACTCGCTCTCCTGGCCGCCATTGCCGACGATGGCGTTCCAGTAGCGATCCGTTTCTGCCTGGTCAGCAGTTGCGACCTGAAACGAGAACGCTTCGTTGTGCTTGAACGCAGGTCCGCCGTTGAGTCCGATGCACGGAATGCCCATCACGGTAAACTCGACGGTCAACACATCCCCTTTCTTCCCCGACGGGAAATCTCCCGGGGCGCGGTGCACTGCGCCGACAGAGGAATCCGGAAAAGTCTCGGCGTAGAACCGCGCCGCGTCCTCTGCATCGCTATCGTACCAAAGGCAAATCGTGTTCTTTGCTGGCTTCACCATGTCACCTCCCATCGTTATGGACCGCCCCAAACCAGAGTCATCTATGCAGTCGCGTCAGCTTCAGCGCGTGTTAGGCCGCGGCCGACGGAAACCTCATTTGTCACGCGGGCGGGAAGACGGCATTCGCATTGTTGCTTCGCGTCAGCCGTCCGCTCCAGCCGCTTGTTCGGCCGCACCGCTCTCTAATCTCGCCTTGCCCAGTCGGCGCTGTATCAACTCGATTTGCCGAAAGTGATTGATATCGTGTCCAGCAAAATACATGGCGATATCCCGCAACGACTCGATGCCACGTTCGGCATGAACACCGAACATGTCCCACTCTTGGACGGTTAGCGATTGCAGGAGTTTCAGGTTCGCGAACCTCAAAGTGCGGTAGAGCACAAGCGAATCGATGATGTCGCGCGTGCTGTACCTTCCGGTCCGTGCCCACACATCCTGGTCGAAAGCCTGAATTGCCGTGCCAGGCGCCGAAAGAATCAGGCGTATTCGATAAGCGCCGACCAATTCGTCATCAGCGATGTGCGCAACAATTTCTCGAATACACCATTCCCCGGGAGCCGGTCGTTGCCCGAGGTGTTCGTCCGAGAGACCCTCTACGAGCGCTGCAAGAACATCGGGGGCTTTGGCTTGAAGAACAAGCGGGTCGGCCCCCGGCCTGATAGCTAAGGATTCTTCCCTTGTAGTCCTTACCCGTTTCGCTCGAAGCGTTTTTCGCTGACACCCGCACCCTCCGTCAAAGGTGACCCTTGGTCCGCCTAACGCCTTAGTTCAGCTGCAAGCACACCACCGCGAATTCGACCAGAAAAAAGCCTTAAATCAGGCTTGACAATAAAAGTTGTCAATAATACCATCTCCTCATGCTCGGCATCCAAGTCATCGATGATCCGGCGGCGGCGACAGTGGCCTTGGAGCCGATGCGAAGCCGACTCCTCTCCGAACTGGCCGCGCCTGCCTCGGCGGCGACGTTGGGTACGCGGGTCGGCTTGGCTCGGCAGAAGGTCAACTACCACCTGCACGCGCTGGAGGCGCACGGGCTGGTGCGGCTGGCCGAGGAACGCAAGTGGGGCGGGCTGACGGAACGGCTGCTCGTCGCGACGGCCGCTTCCTACGTCGTTTCGCCGAGCGCCTTGGGCCCGGTCGCCGTCGATCCGAATCGGGAAGTCGATCGGCTGTCCGCGAGCTATCTCATCGCCCTGGGCGCACGGGTTGTCCGCGAGGTGGGCGATCTCGTTCGTCGTGCGAACGAGTCGGGCAAACGCCTGGCGACCCTGGCGGTGGATACCGAGGTTCGCTTCCGGTCGCCGACGGACCGGGCGGCTTTCAGCCACGAACTCACGGAAGCCATCGCGGGTCTCGTTTCGAAATATCACGATGAATCCGCCTCCGGCGGCCGCGCGCACCGCCTGGTAATCGTGGCGCACCCCCTACCGCAGAAATCTCATTCCAAGGAGCCATCATGAGCGTGAAGCAAGAAGCCAACGGTCGCCGTTCCGTTCAGGTCGAATTCGAAGTCCCCGGCACGCAAGAGGAAGTCTGGCAGGCGCTCGCCACCGGGCCGGGTATTTCGTCCTGGTTCGTGCCAACCGACATCGACGAGCGCGACGGGAAGCCAGTCGCAGTCAATTACCACTTCGGTCCGGGCATGGAAATACGCTCCGTAGTGACGGCCTACGATGCGCCTCGGACATTCGCCCAAGAGGGAGAAGGCATGACCCCGGGCTCGCCGCCGATTGCGACCGAGTGGCGCATTGAAGCGCGCGCAGGCGGGATCTGCATCGTCCGCTTTGTGCATAGCCTGTTCGCCAGCACGGACGATTGGGACAACCAGCTGGAGAGTGCCAAGTCCGGATGGGCAGGTTTCTTGAACATCCTGCGGATCTATCTCGCGCACTTTAGCGGCCAACCCTCCGCGATCATGCAGGTCACGACTCCCATCGCGAGTACTGAGGCGGAGGCCTGGGAAACGCTGACCGCGGCGTTGGGAGTAAAAGGCGTGAGCGTCGGGCAGCGTTGGACGACGCCCACGGGTGTCTCACCGCTCGGCGGCGTGGTGGAGCTTGTCACCGAGGATCCCTACGACGCCCTGCTGAGGCTCGATGCGCCGGGGCCAGGCATAGCCGCCCTTGGCGCCGTCACCTATCCCGGTGGCCAGAGCGTGGTGGCGATGAACTTGTACATGTACGGCGATCAGGCGGCCGAAACCGTCGCCCGTGAGACACCGGTGTGGCAAGCGTGGCTTCAGGAACGCTTCCCGATGCCGACGGAGGTCAAGAGCGAATGAGAAAGCTCAAGATCATCGAACACATCTCGCTGGACGGCGTGATCCAGCACTCCGCCGATGACGGCGACTTCCCCTACAGCGACTGGACCGCGCCCTATCGGACCCCCGCCGGCCGGGAGTTGGTCATGGCCGCGCATGGCGAGCGCTTTGATCTGCTGCTTGGCCGTCGCACCTACGATATCTGGTCGATCTCCTGGGGGAAGGCGCCCAGCAGTCCGATAGGGGATCGCATCAATGCGGCAACGAAGTACGTGTTGACCCACCGTCCGGAGAGTCTTGAATGGGGGCAATTCGAGAGCGTTGGGCCGGACCTCGTCGAAGGCGTTCGCCGCATCAAGTCGCAGGACGGCCCGGGCCTTGTCCTTTCCGGTAGCTCAACGCTGACGTCGACGGTGCTCGAACATGGGCTTGCGGATGAAGTCGTGCTGATCGTCTCTCCGGTTCTGTTGGGGACGGGGAAGCGCTTCTTTGCTGAGGGAACCCCGGCACACGCATTCGAGCTCGTCAGCACGACAGCCACGCCGTCCGGCGTCATCCTCAGTGCGTACAAGGTCGTCGGGCCTTTGAAGACCGGATGACGTTCGCCCTGGCATCGCTCGCAGCTTTCGCGCTGCGGCGCTACACGTCGCGTCGGCCGAGCCTCGCCGTGACGTGCGTGCGACCGCGGATTGTGCGGCCGCACTGCGCATCGCGCTTCCGAACGCGCACATCACCGCCGCGAGTGCCGTCCCGTCCAACGACTCGCTGCGCGCCCTCGGCGTGAGCGCAATACCTCGTAAGTCCAAGCACCGCGTCAGCAGCAATGTTTGTTAGTGTCGCGGGCGCGAAGATCACGACGCGCGCTAGGTCCCGCCCGATCTCGTCGAACCGCCGATGAGCGCTCTTGAATCCCGCTTCCCTGACTTGTACTTTGCAGCATAAAGTGGCACTCGACTAACGGTAGCGGCTGAGGAGGCGCGCAGCCTAGGGTCGGAGGCGATGATGCGGAAGTCGCTGCGACGCATTCGCGGTGCAATCGGGATGGGTCTCACCTGGGGAGCAGCATGGTCCGTTGCGGGCATCGTGCTGGCGGTGGTAACTCGCTTCAAGGCCGACGCGCCGTTTCCTCTCATCTTTGGTGTACTCGGCTTCATTGCCGGGGTCATTTTCTCCGTAATCCTTGCGCTGAATGAGGGCCGTCGTGGGTTTGATCAGATGTCGCTTCCGCGGTTTGCGGTGTGGGGTGCCACGGGCGGTCTTCTGCTATCGGCCGTCTTTGCCAAGGCCGCGTCCCTTGGTTGGGGAGACGTGCTAGCGATCGCTCCCACGTTCGCCGTTGCTTGCGCGGTCTGCGCCTCTGGCTCGCTCGCTGTGGCCAGGCGAGCGGGACCGCGAGAATTGCCCGATATCCGTGGGGATATCGCCGCTGCGGAACTCACCGACCATGAGACGCGGAAACTCATTTGAGCGGCGAGTAACTTCGGCGCTTGGCCAGTCCGCGGCACTGAGGACGTTACTCATCAGGACGTGAGCGGTGCCTGAAGCGACGCCTAACGCCTTAGTTCAGCTGCAAGCACACTATCACCATTGCGGCGAAGCCGCATCCGAAAAGTGCTTGTCAGCTGCAACGT
>JALYKQ010000079.1 GCA_030774675.1 Gemmatimonadota bacterium
CTCGAGACCCCCTACCGTCCGGGCGGCTGGACCGTGAAGCAAGTGGTGCATCACGTGCCAGACAGTCACTTGAATGCGTACACACGGTTCAAGCTAGCCCTCACCGAGGACGAGCCGACCATCAAGCCGTACGACGAGGCGGCGTGGGCAGAGCTGTCCGACTCGCAGCAGATGCCGATCCATGTCTCGCTCGACCTGCTCGACGCGCTCCATGCGCGTTGGGTGTCGCTGCTCGGCTCCATGGACCCCGCCGACTTCCGCCGCGGCCTCCGGCATCCGGAACACGGGCGGGTACTAACACTTTCACAGATGCTCGGCTTGTATGCCTGGCACGGACGGCATCACGTCGCGCACATCACGGCGCTAAAAAAGCGGGAGGGATGGTGACAGAGCTGGCGACTTTTGGGGCGGGTTGCTTCTGGGGTGTAGAGGTCACGTTTCGCAATACTCCGGGGGTCAAGAACGCTCTGGTCGGGTACCTCGGGGGATCCTTGGCGAATCCGACCTATAAGGACGTGTGCACCGGGAGAACCGGCCACGCCGAGGTCGTACAGGTCGAGTACGATCCCGCCGAGGTTAACTACGACAAGCTGCTGGACGTTTTCTGGGCGAATCACAATCCGACGACGCTCAACCGTCAAGGCCCCGACGTCGGTACTCAGTACCGGTCGGCAATTTTCTACCACACCCCGGAGCAAAAGCGGCTGGCCGAGGAATCGAAGGCGCGTCTCGATACGAGTGGCCGATTCAAAAGGCCAATAGTCACGGAGATCACTGCGGCTTCCACTTTTTATCCGGCCGAGGATTACCACCAGCGGTACCTCGAGAAACGCGGGTTGGCGAGCTGCCACGTCTGAAGCGGGAAGCGGGAAGCGGGAAGCGGGAGGCGGGGAACGGAAGCAGGTAACGGGTACGGATAACGGGCAACGGGCAACGGGCAATTTGACCCCGATAGCGGCACCCAGCTTGCCTCATTCGTTCGGACAACCCGAAGGCGGTGAATTGTGAAGCGAAAGGACAATTCGCGGCGGACGACCTGGCTCCTCGTAGGCGCCGGCGCCGCGATGGTGGCAGGGAGACTGATCGAGCGCGGACTCGATAGCGGATGGCGCGCATGGAAGGACGAGGACCCTCCGAGTTTCGAGCACGGCGATAGCTGGTCCCGGGCGCTGGGGTGGACTGCCCTGTCAGCGGCGGCGATAGGGACGGCGGAGCTCGTGGCGCGACGCAGTGCGCACCTCGGTCTCAGGCAACTGACCGGTAAGCGCGCACCAGCCGGCATTTGAAGCACTCGCCTGGATTCCTCACGCTCGTGGACGACGCCAAATCGCGCGTCCGAGAAGTGAACGTCGAAGAAACGCAACGGAAGCTCGAGAGCGGGCAGGCCACCCTGATCGATGTGCGGGAAGAGAGCGAGTGGGGGGCCGGTCATGCGCGGGGCGCCCAGCACCTGGGGAAAGGCGTAATCGAGCGCGACATCGAGGAGCAACTGCCGGACAAGGACGCCGAGCTGATCCTTTATTGCGGCGGTGGATTTCGTTCGGCACTCTCCGCTGACAATCTTCAGAAGATGGGCTACACCAACGTGTCGTCGATGGCAGGGGGATGGCGAGCCTGGCAGGCAGCGGGCGCCCCGGTCGAGAGGGAAAAATAGTTCTGCCCGGGCCTGACAAGTTTCCTAAGCTCTTCTTCGGGTCTAGAAAAAAAAGTCAAAAGCGTTATACGGATGCTTCGGATTGGAGCGGATGCCACGATCCGAAGCATCCGCCTAAATCCGCAGAATCCATATAACGCCGTTGCAGTTGTCGTTAGCCAGGGATCGTGATCGCATGCCGGTTCAGGCCAAGCTGCAAAGTACTTGACAACACAAAGTAAAATGATATCTTGAGGTGCCTCACTACAGGGAGATGGCACCATGCTCCGCATTGCGTTGATCCTCGCCTCGATTGCCAACATAGTAGCGGGCCTCGGGCTCGGCGGACTCTGGTTCAAGTTGAGGAATGATTCGGGGATGCCGATCGTAGTTCTCTTCGTTGCCCTCTCGCTCCTCGTTCAGGGGGGATTCACCCTCGGACACCTGCGCGGTCTGTGGAAGCAATGGGGCCTTCCCTCGTTTTCGCTGTTCGTCGCGGGAGAAGGGGCGGCAGCACTCGTTGGAGCGCTCGCGATTCTGCAGGGAGTGCTCTACAATCTCCAGCCGACCAACGGCGACTACGAGTTCGGACCGCTTATGGCGGCGACGCTCATGACGACGCAGGCGACGCTCGGGCTCATCTTTGCGGCGCGGAGCGGCGAATTTGGCGTCCGCAAGAATGCATAGGTTTCATCCGAGTTCCATCGGCACATCGACATTTCTCACGTTTTCGCTCCATCCTGGATACTCGAACCGGAGAACGCTGATGTTGAGACTGCTCGTGATGCTCGCCTCAATCGCGAATTGCGCTGGTGGCCTGGTGTTGATTGGCACATGGGCGACGATGTGGCAGCGCGTTCCGATCATCGTGCTGTTCATCGGTGGTTCGCTCCTGATTCAGGGCGCCTACACGATTCTCTACCTTCGCGGAGACCTGGACCGCTGGGGAGACCTCGGCACCGGGGCCCTGTTCGCGGGCGAAGGCATTTCGGCCTGCGTCGGCGCGGGCGGATTGATCCAGGGAATCATCCACAACATGGAAACCGCCGATCTGGAGATGGCGCCCGTGCTCGCAGGGCTGCTGATGCTGATCCAGGCCCTGCTAGCGTTGCTCTACCTGCTGATCAGCGATCGGCTGCGGCCGTCCGCCAGGGGGCGCAGCGCCGCCTGAGTTTTCTCTCTACGGCTTGAGCTCGCCGTGATCGACGGGCTCCCGCCCGCGGCGCATGAACAGGTACTCGTAGAGCAGGCCGGCCACCAGCGCGCCGACGATCGGCGCGATGAGATAAAGAAGCTGTGCCTCGTAGATTCCGCTCGCGACCGCGGGACCGAACGATCGCGCCGGGTTCATCGACGCGCCAGTCAAGGGTCCTATCGCCAGGATGTCCGCGCCGACCACGAATCCTACCGCCAGACCGCCGATCTTCGGCCCCCTCAGATCCACTGCGGTTCCAAACACTACGAACACAAGAAAGAAAGTGGCGATTGCCTCGAGCAGGAAAGCCTGTCCGGCGGTGACGTCGAGCGCGATCGTGAGACCACCACCCCTCGTCGCTGCAAACGTCGAGGCGGAATAAGCCGCCTTGAGGGCATAGCCAGCCGCGACCGCGCCCAGCGTCTGCGCGACGATGTAGAGAGCGGCCATCATCGCTTCGATTCTGCGGGTGGCAAGCATCGCGAGCGTCACCGCCGGATTGAAGTGGCCCGAGATGCGCATGAGCGCACTGACCATCACGGCCAGTATCAGTGCGTGCGCAAACGCGATCTCCAGAAGACCGCTGGGGCTGCCGGTCGTTCTCGCGTGAATGATCGCGCCGCTTCCAACGAAGACGAGCGCGAAGGTTCCTATGAATTCAGCGATGAAGTGCCGCCACGCGTCCCGCATTTCGTGCCCCCGATGCGATTGTTGGGGCCGCGGCCGCGTGAGATCTCTAGATCACCCGGCGCAATACCAGCGCGGCGTTGATTCCGCCGAAGCCGAATGAGTTGGTGAGAATGTGCTCCACGCGCTCGTTCCGCCCCGTACCAGGTAGAAAGTTAAGATCGCAGGCTTTGTCCGCAACCTGAAGGTTCACCGTCGGAGGAAGCCACTCTTTCTCGAGCGCCAGAGCGCAGATCGCGGTTTCGATCGCACCCGACGCGCCAAGTGCGTGACCGTAATAACCCTTCGTCCCGCTCATCGGCACCTTGTACGCGCGGTCGCCCAGCACTTTCTTGATGGCCATCGTCTCCGTCGTGTCGTTCAGCGGCGTCGAGCTCCCGTGAGTGTTTACGTATCCGATCTCGCCAGCCGAAACGCTGGCGTCGTCGAGAGCGAGTCGCATCGCTCTCGACGCCTGCGAGCCGTCGGGGCGCGGAGCGGTCATGTGGTGCGCATCGTTGGTAATGCCGTAACCGGCAACCTCGCCATAGATCTTTGCCCCGCGCGATTTTGCACGCTCGTATTCCTCGAGTACCATGACCGCCGCCCCCTCTCCCATCACGAAGCCGTCGCGATCCTTGTCGAACGGCCGCGAGGCCACCTCCGGCTCTTCGTTGCGCGTCGACATCGCGCGGATGAGCGAGAACGCGCCGAAGCAAAGAGGGGAGAGCGGAGCTTCCGCCCCGCCGGCGATCATTACGTCCGCATAGCCATCGCGGATCTGTCGGAACGCGTCGCCGATTGCGATGGTTCCGGATGCGCAGCTCATCGCGTTCGTCGAGTTGGGGCCCATGACGCCCAGCTCGATCGCAATGTTGCAGCTCGACGCCCCGCCGAACACGGCCAAGGCGAGCGAAGCATCGACCGCTCGCAGTCCACGCTGGAGAAAAACCGCGAGCTGGGCCTCCGCGTAAGCGACGCCGCCGAGCGCGGTGCCCATGTTCGCTCCGACGCGCTCCTTGTCCTCGCGCGCGAGATCGAGATTGGCGTCAGCGAGCGCCATCTGCGCGCCGACCACCGAAAACTGCGCGAAGCGGTCGAAACGCTTGGCGCGCTTGGCCTCGAGGTGATCAGTCGGGACGAAGTCGTCGATCTGAGCCGCGTTGTGGCTGCGGAACTGGGAAGGGTCGAATCGCGTCAGCGACCTCACCGCTGAGCGCTCGCGCTGAAGCCCGGACCATAATCCGTCGGATGTAGTTCCAATCGGAGTGATCGGTCCGATGCCGGTTATTACGACTCTGCGTCTATTCACCCAATCCTCGCTTCACAACTGTGTCCTTGCATCGCGCTCGGCCACGGCCGCCAGTCCCGCCAGAGTGCGGGACGCGATTCCATGGACGAACACTGGGCCGATCACCAACATGGCCGCCCACATTCCCAGTATTGGAATGCGTGGTCCATCCCATAAGTGCACGATTCGTACGTGCGTCCCGCCGGGCAAAGGAGCAAACGTCCACTCGACCTCCATTCCCTTCGTAATACCCCCGACATGTCGAAAGCGGATTGCCGGTCTTTCCCTGTCCACCACCATCTCCGAAAGCCACCAGGTTGGCCAGTTGATCCGCAGGAACGGCCCACTTGCTGTGCCGAGTAAGTGGAACGGCCGGGAAGCCGACATTTCCACCAGTCCGCCTCCGTCGGCCCGCCGCTCGCGGAATCGCACGTATCGGTAGTGGGAGAGATGAGACGGCCAGGCTTCCACCTTGCTTGCCAGCTCGAACATGGGGCTGACTGACGCGCGAACGAATTGCTCGTCCACGGTTTCCATCGAGCGTCCGAGCGGCATCGGGCCCAGCTCGAGCGCGCTTGCGAGCTCTCGGGTCACTGCTCTGCCGGCGTCCAGCTCGCGGTTATCCTGAATCCCCGACGTTCGCGCACGACAGGTTTCCGCCCGATCGCATTGTTGACTGTATCGACCAGCTCGTCGCGCGTGAAACCCCGGAGCACGGAGACGACGCCATCGTGGCGGCTAACGGCATGAAATCCGAGGGGAAACGACATGAGCCAGAGTCCCGCCGCGGCGATCCAGCTGCGCCTGAGGTCGCTCACCACGACTCTCACCCGCGCCACGCGATCCATCTCGCGAAGAAGCTTCGCGGCATCTGCGCCGATGAAGTGATGCAGGAGCTGTGAGCACATCACGATGTCGACGCTTCGGTCAGCGAAGGGCAGGTGCAGCGCATCCCCACACACAGTGAGGTTGATTGACTTCCTGCTGGCGCGCGCGAGCTCGAGCGCGGAATCCAGCCCCACCGTCGTGAGCTCCACACCCTCCTGCTGAGCGAGGCTTCGGGCATGGCCCGGGATGTCACCGAGTCCCGTTCCAACGTCGAGGAGCGTGGCGCAGCGCGGCATGTCCTTGATCGCATCCCTGAGCTCGTGCATCGCCGAGCTTACGCCTCCAAAAAGAGCGTTGGCGCGGGCCACATCGGCGAGTGACCGGGTCATCACCTCCGGATCGGTATCCGGCAGGTCGAGGATCTCGACGCCGCGCCTGCGCGGCGGTGTCAGAATCCTTGCCACTCTCTAGCGCTCCAACTGCGCGTAACCGCCGCGAAAATAAAGCAGCGGCGCTGCAATCTCCGCTCGGCCGGCTTCGACCTCTCCGACGACCACCGTGTGGTCGCCGCCATCGTGCAGCGC
This sequence comes from Gemmatimonadota bacterium, assembly GCA_030774675.1. Lineage (GTDB taxonomy): Bacteria > Gemmatimonadota > Gemmatimonadetes > Gemmatimonadales > Gemmatimonadaceae > UBA4720. Next base: position 6,198 of record JALYKQ010000079.1, read on the forward strand.
GTACCTGTTGCACTCAATGACACCGAGGACGTCATCGAGCACGACAATGCCGTTCCGCGATCTGGAGAACCCAACCCCCTCGAAGCGATCGATGTCCACGATCGAGAAGCGGCGGGCGATCTGCTCCTGTTTTGCCGAGAGAATATTGACGATGAACGCCGGCGCGCTCGTGAGCGCGCCGTGGACCGACGCCGTCTTCTCGATGCAGATGAGAACGAGCGGTGGCTCGAGACTCAGCGAGCAGAAAGCGCTGACGGTCATACCCTGATCGGATCCGTCCGCCGCTTTCGTGGTGACCACCGTCACGCCGGACGGAAACCGACCGAGTATGCTGCGGAATTCGTCTGAACTGACGCTCAAGTTCTAAAGGCCGGAGAGATGAAGAGGTTGAAAAGGAATCGGGGATTCAGCACTTGCTTCGTGGGAACGAAGTCGCCCGCCACGCCAACCAGCAGATCGGCCATGTCCTTATGGCGAGAGAGAGCTTTTGCAGCGTTGTTGAGGAAGTAAGGATATGCGATTGCCCAGCCGACGATTCGCTCCAGCGTCCACTTTCCACCAAACTCGCTCCGACGCGCTGCCTCGTATCGAGCAAGAACGCGACTCTCGTCGGATTGCTTCCCGCGAAGCGCTGCGGCGATGAACGGTGCGACGAGCTCACCTCCGCGCAGCGCAGCGTAAATTCCCTCGCCGGTGAAAGGATCAAAAAAGTCCGCCGCGTCACCAACTAATGCTGCCCCGGGAGCCCACGCGGGCCGCGATTCCGTCGCAAAGGGGCCCGTCGCTCGCGCGGCCGTCACGCGCTCAGCCCCGACGAACCTTCTGGCGAGGTGAGGGCGCTTCGCTATCCATCGGTCGAGGAATTCCGCGCGACCTTCTCCGATCTCGCGCGCACGCGACACTGGAACGACCACAGCGACATTCATCAGGCCGCGTCCGACATCGACAATCCCGAAATAACCATCGTAATCGACGTGCATTTCTCCGAATGCGCCTACGTCTCGAACGTTCCTGAAGTGCGCGACGACCGCGATCCGCTTCGGAAAAAAACGGCTCGTTCGCGTCAGGCCGAGTCGTCTGCCGACGATGGAGCGAAGCCCATCCGCACCAACGACGTACTTGCTGGTGAGCGATCGCGAGCCTCCGTCCGGGCCTATCACCGTTACTCCACTGACTCGGCCGGTGAGATCCCTCGTGAGGTCGGTGACGCGCGCCGATTCCTCGACGCGAGCCCCGGCTGCTCTGGCGCCGTTGAGGACGATCGCATCGAGGATCGTTCGCCGGATGGCGAGGCCATGATCACGAAATCCCCGAAATCCATGAGTCGAGGCAAACTCGCCATAGGCCGTCTGCCCATTCGGCGACCGTACTTTCATGCCCTCGAGGTGGGCGGGGGAGGTGCGTTCGATCTCGTCGAGGACATTCATGTCCGAGAGGATCCGCGACGCTTGCGGGCTTAGGTACTCCGCGCAGGTCTTATCGCGCGGAAACTTCGCCCGGTCGAGCACGAGGACATCAACCCCTTCTCGTGCCAGTGAATGGGCGGTCGACGCGCCAGCCGGGCCTCCACCAACAACAATGACTTCGGCGTCGAGCGATCGACCCACCAGCTATCCGATCGCGCGGGCGACGCGCTGAAAGAGTCCCATGTATTGCCAATGCGGACGAGGCAGGCGAAGGACCGACGCGGCGCGCGTGAGGTACGGGAGCACGACAGATCTTGAGTCCGCCGAGAACATGAATCGCGGGTGATCAGCGGCGAAGCGCTTGAGACGCGTGACGGTGGCGTCAAACTGCAGGGCGCTCGAGAAGTAAAAAGCGGGATCGAGCAAAGTGCTTTCTGCCGGCACGATGCCCTCGCTGATCGCGATTCGGTGAAGGGTCGTCCCGGGGTAAATGCGGAGCCCGACCGTCAGATACACCGCATCACCTCTGGTCAATCGCCAGTGCGCGAAGGACAGCGTCTCCTCGAGTGTCCGGGAATCTTCGCCCGGTCCGCCAACCAGGAAAATCCACAGGGTCCTGATCCCGTGCTTCTCCACGCGCTCCGCTACTTCGCGCACCTTGGTCGCGCTGAATCCTTTTTGGAGCTTCTCCAGAACGGCGTCGCTCGCGCTCTCCGCGGTGATTCCGAGTGAACGGAAGCCCGCGATCTTCATCGCTCCCAACAGCTCGGACGAAGCAGCGGCGGGCGTAAAGTTCGTGGTGTCGAGCTGCACGGCAAGTCTGCGGCGGGTAATAGCCTCGCAAACCTCGAGGGCGTGGCCGGGGGGCGAATTGAAGGTCGAGTCGACGAAATCGAAGTGATGCACGCCAGCCTTGATCCTGAGCTCTTCGATCTCGTCGGCAACGAGCTCCGGGTCGCGCGTCCTGTATCCCCAGCCTTCGACGTTCCGGTAGGTGCAGTAGACGCACTTATAAACGCAGCCACGCTTGGTCTGGATCGGAATCGTAGCGCCGTGGCGCTGATATCTCGCCAGATCGATCCAGCGGTGGAGTGCGGGAGCGGGAAGAGAGTCGAGATCCGCATCCTCACCGGGAGGCGTGAAGACGACGGTTCCATCGCGTTCGCGCACCAGACCGGGCATCGCTTCGATCGAGTCGTCCGACGTCAATGCGTTGACGAGCGCGACGCTTGCCCTCTCGCCGTCACCCGCGACGGCGTAATCCACGCCCAGATCACGGAAGAGCGCCTCGGGCGCGACTCCGAAGGCCGCGCCGCCAGCGATGACCTTTGCATCAGGGGCAGCCGCCCGAAGCGCGTGGAGGACTCCCCGCGCTTCGGGCGTGTAGTGACGAAGCGCGATCGCATCGCTGTTGTCGATGTTGCGGACCGAGACCCCGATGATGTCCGGCCTGAAGGTGAGGGCGGCATCGCTAGCCGTCGCGATGGGATCCCTCGCAAAGCACAGATCCAGGAAGCGAACATTATGGCCGGCGCCGTCCAGCGCCGATGCCACGCACGCGAGTCCGTTGGGGACCACCGGATATGGTTGTCGCTCCCGATTCGTGCTCACGAGGAGCACGCGTGCCCCGCCATCTCTGCCAACGCCAGTGGTGCCTTGCATGATCTCCGCTTCCCGGTACTCGCGCGTCTACGACAGAAGTAAAGCTACCAGCGCGCCGACACCGGAGCAGACCGCGTTCACCGCGTCGTTGTCGAAGCTGGCCAGACCGCCGGCGTGTCGAGTGGGGGTGCCGCAGTTGTGTACCGTACGCTCTGTTGGCCTGGCGCATAGGTCGCACCAGCGGCGAGCCTGGAGCGTTGCGCCCAGGAGGGAATCTGCCAGTGCGCCCGCCATGCCGCCCAGTGCTGTGGCGGCGAAGGGAACAGGCCAGCTCGCCAGTGCAGCCCCAGCGCCGATGAAGAGCGCTCCCGCAGCGCCCGCCATCGTCCCGGTCAGCGTCACTCCGCCCGAGGTGCCAGGCGCAACTCTTCTCGCGGAGATTATCGAGACCGGATCACCGCCGGCGAGTATTCCGACCTCCGTCGCCGAGGTGTCAGCCATCGATGCCGCCAGCGCCCCAGCCGCCGTCGCGTACCAGATTGGCGATGGAAGGAGGAGAGATCCGAGGGCTGACATTGCATACACTCCTCCGTTCGAAAGCACCTGACGCGCATCCCGCTCTCCGCTCTTCTGCACCACCGGGCCCGCCAGCTCCGCCTTTCTTCGCTCACCGAGCCTCGACAGTCCGCTGGCGGTGGCGAAGAACGACAACAAAAGAAATGCCCAGCTCCAACCGGCTGCGGCGGCGAGCACACCAACGATCGCGCCCGCAACCGCACCGCTGGTGGAAAGAGTTCGCGTGCGGCGCGCCACGAACGTGACAGACACGGCGAGCAGACCACCAGCAATTGCTCGAGCGAGCACTTCTTTCAGCTCCATTCCCTCGTTTTGTCGGATTCGCGGCGAAAGCTCATGCCTTGCTGCTTGAAGGCGATTCGGGCGGCGGTTAGCTTGCGCTCTCCGCCAAACAACCAAATGCCCGGCACGGTAAACGCGATAGTCCCGCTCAGTCTCCTCGAAGCAGTTCGCTCGGTCGACATCCCGGAAGGAGACGACATCGATGTCGAATATGTGCAGGAGCATCGCAATAAGCGACTGGGCCTCAGCGACACTGTGATCGCCCAGATCCGTCGCTACAAGGACGCGATGAAGCGCAACCAGCCAATCGCGATCCACGAGGCGAGCGGAATTTCACGCCTGATTGGACGGCGTTCCGATGCAGAGGGAATTTTCACCCGTGCGGGCAACATCTTCGCAAACAGGGTTTACGAGATGATCTCCGGCACTACTCGCCAGATCATCCACCTGCTTCCCGGCTTTCTCGCCCGTCCTCTCGCATTCCGTCAGGTCCGGAAGGCGGGAGAGAAATATCTGGGCGCTTCGGTGCGGCGTGTGGGCGCGTCGGTTGTGCTTGGTGTCACGGAATCGGTGACCTACGGAACGGCACCGCGCGGGATTGGATGCCTTTACTACGAGTCAGCGTTGCGGGAGATGCTGAGGCTTCTGGTCAACGGCGGCGGCATGATCGACCACGTTCACTGTCGGGAGAGAGGGGAAGACACCTGTGAGTGGCGCGCCGAGTGGCGCGCGGTCAAAGGCTCGCACTAAAAGCGCCCGGTGCTGCAGCTTCGATCACTCCCGGCTCTGCAGGCGGCCCTCGATAAAGCTGGTCTGGACGGCTGGCTGCTCTACGATTTCCACGGGCTCAATCCGGTCGCCGTAGGCATGCTCGAGCTGCCCGGAATGACGACGCGCCGATTCTTCGTCTACATCCCGCGCAATGGCTCACCCGTCGCCATCACCCACGCGATCGAGCAGGGGCCCTGGCTTGGCTGGCCGGCCGAATGGCGTAAGGAGAAGTACAGCAGCTGGCGCACGCTCGAGTCGCTCCTCGCGGGACTCGTGAGCGGGAAGCGACTGGCGATGGAGTACTCACCAGGCGACGCCGTGCCGTATCTCGATCGCGTTCCCGCCGGAGTGATCGAGATGGTCCGGAACGCGGGGGCGACCGTCGTGTCGTCGGCCGATCTGGTCTCGGCGTTCTACGCGGTGTGGAGTGACGACCAGCGCGCCTCTCACGAGCGCGCAGCGCGGGCGGTCTCGACGATAGGCCAGGAAGCGATCCGTCTGGCCGGAAGTCGGGCCGACAGCGCCGCCCCACTCACGGAGCACAGCCTTCAGAAATGGATCAAGGAGCGCTTCGAGTCCGGGGGGCTCGAAACCGATCACGGACCGATAGTCGCCACTGGCCCCAACGCGGCCAATCCACACTACGAGCCCACGGCCCAGAGCTCCGCTACCATCAATCGCGGCGATATTCTGCTGGTCGATCTCTGGGCGCGCGAAAAAAATGGTGTCTTCGCGGATCAGACCTGGATGGGATCTCTGGGCGCGCCGAGCGAGCGAGACAACACCATCTGGCTGGCGGTAAGGGATGCCCGTGACGCGGCTATCTCTCTCTTGCGGGAGCGGCTCAACGCGCATAAACCGGTGCGCGGTGGGGAAGTGGACGATGCGGCACGCGCCGTGATCACGAAGCGAGGCTACGGAGACTACTTCATCCACCGCACTGGACACTCGATCGATCCACGTGACCTGCACGGCTCCGGACCACATATCGACAACCTCGAGACACGTGAAGAGCGGGCTCTCATTCCCGGCGTCGGTTTCTCGATCGAGCCCGGTATTTACCTATCGGGCGATGTAGGAATGCGGAGCGAGGTGAACGGCTTCGTCGGGGCGGATGGGTTGCTCATCACACCATCGGACTACCAGAAAGAGCTACTGATTGTTTAGCGCCCGCCGGAGTCGCGGGGACCGATGAAGTCCCAGATCGCCTGATCTTCCAGCCCCAGCCGCCACAAGGCAAACGTCCTAACCCCGAGCTGCCTTGCTTCACGCACGAGCGTCTCGAGCTGCACCTGATCGCTCACCCACAGCTCCCAGCCTTCGGGGGATCTCGCGTGAACCGTCGCCGAAGCATGATCGCGGATCAGGGCCGTGTTGGTCATCGTCGTGAGCCGGCGAGCGTCGTCGAAGCTGATCACTTCTGTCTCAGCGTTCTTGCGCCAGCGGTAGCCGTAGAGCGGAAACGCGGCGACGATCCTTGCGGCGCCGACTTCAGCCACCCGCGTGCCGAGGCTTCGCGTAACCCATTCGGGCGATGCGATGGGGCCAGGGGGTGAAGCGCTCCAGTGCTGATCGTACAGAATCGGCATGATCAGATCGGCGGACTGGAGGAGCAGCGCTGCCGGATAAGCGGCCGTGTCACCGGCGGGAACGGCGATCACGACGGTACTCACACCGTGCGAGCGCACTGAATCGGCGACAGCTCGGGTGAAGGCGACAAGTTGATCGACGTCGCGGGGGGTCATTCCCTCGAAGTTCATCACGATCCCCTTGTACCGGCCGGAATCAACCAGCGCCGCGATCGCGCCGGCAGTAATGCCCGTCGCCTGAGCGTTTCCGCCGAGCCCGCGAATTATCTCCGGATGAAAGCGGCTGCCGTGGTACGAGGTGATGAGGGCCATCGTGCGGCCGGACAGCGCGGGGTCGTTCCCGATGCTGTCGCCGTACGGCTCGAGCGGCATGAAGCTGGTCGTGTCGAGCGCTATCCAGCCCGTGATGACTCGCGCGAGGCTCGCTGCGTGTCGCTCGACCGAGGCATCGCTCCGCCTGTCCCAGGGTCCCGTGAATCCCCAATAGTCAGCTACTCCCTGGGGCTGTGACGGGAGATGCGCGCACGCGACCAGCAGCGCGAGCGCTGCAACGCGCTTCACGGGTGGCGCGTTCAAGCGCGCGCGATCCTTGTGTGGAACCGATTCAGGCCGCAAACTCCGGCGCATGAGACATATCCCAACCTACTTTGCGCTCGCCGCTCTCGCACCAGCAGTGATTGGAGCGCAGGCGCCCGCCGACCTCGTCCTCGTCAACGGAACGATCTACACCGTCGACAATGCTCACCCCGTGGCCTCCGCGCTGGCGGTGGCCCGTGGACGGATTTTCTTCGTCGGGTCCAACGCCGAGGCGCGCGCACTGGCGAACAGATCCACCCGCGTAATCGACCTTGATGGCGCTACTGTCGTCCCGGGAATCGTGGACGCCCACGCCCACCTGTTGGGCCTCGGCAACACGCTGCGCCGGGTGAATCTCGCTGGATCAACCTCGTACGACGAGGTGATCGAGCGCGTCAAAGCCTTTTCGAAAGATGTGAAGCCGGGAGGCTGGATCCTCGGCCGCGGCTGGGATCAGAACCGTTGGACCAGCAAGGAATTCCCGACCCAGGAAGCGCTGTCGCGCGCCTTTCCGAACAACCCGGTGGTGCTCACGCGCATCGACGGACACGCACTCCTCGCCAACGGCAAGGCCATGGAGCTCGCTCGAGTCTCGACTGCGACCACCGATCCCGAAGGCGGGCGCATCATGCGACTTCCTTCCGGCACGCCATCGGGCGTCTTCGTCGACAAGGCGCAGAGTCTGGTCACGCGCGCGATCCCGGCGGCGACCCGCGCCGACACTCGCACGGCGATTCTGGCCGCGATTGCGGAGTGCAATCGCTGGGGGCTGACCGGAGTTCACGACGCGGGCGAAGATGCCGAGGCGATAGGGATCTACGAGGAGCTGGCGAAGGCGGGGACCTACAACCTCCGCAACTACGTGATGCTCAGCGATCCCGGAGAGCCCGGGTCACCGGCTGCGATGAAAAATCCGTATCTGCGGCGCGGACCACAAAGCGCTCTGTATGACGGTCACCTCTGGATTCGCGCCATCAAGCTCTATGCGGACGGCGCACTCGGCTCGCGTGGCGCGGCCCTCCTCTCACCCTACGCGGACGAGCCAACGAACTCCGGCCTGCTGGTCTCCAGGCCCCAGCACCTCCGCGCCTGGGCCGAAACCGCGCTGCGCAGCGGATTCCAGGTGAACGTTCACGCCATCGGGGATCGAGGCAACAGAATCGTACTGGACGCTTTTGACTCCGCCCTTCGGGTGACGCCGAAGGCTGATCACCGGTTTAGAATCGAGCACGCCCAGGTCTTGAGTCCGGAAGACATCCCGCGCTTCGCCAGGCTCGGTGTCATTCCCTCGATGCAGCCGACGCATCAGACGAGCGATATGCGGTGGGCCGAAACACGGGTGGGACCTCAGCGGATTCGCGGCGCCTACGCCTGGCGTTCGCTTCTTAATACCGGAGTGGTGATCCCGAGCGGAACTGACTTTCCGGTCGAGGAGGTCAACCCCCTACTTACTTTCCATGCCGCAGTGACGAGGCAGGATGCGGCCAACTTGCCCTTGGGGGGCTGGTATCCCGAGCAGAAGATGACGCGCGGAGAAGCTCTTCAATCCATGACTATCTGGCCTGCGTTCGCGGGCTTCCAGGAATCCGTGCTTGGCTCTCTCACTCCCGGGAAGTACGCCGATTTTGTCGTTCTCGATCGCGACATTATGCGAATACCCGACACCGAAATCCTCTCCACCCGAGTAGTTTCCACCTGGATCGGCGGAAAGCGCGTGTACGAGGCGAAATAGCGCGGCACATCGCTTGCCCCTTCATTAATTGAATTTCACTTCGTCTCGACTCAAATGCTTCGCCGGTTTTTCGGCTTTTCAATAATCCTTCTCGCTGCGCTCGGTTGCTCGCGCGACGACACTGCGTCGGCGCGCACGCGTGACGGCGCACGCTTGCCTGACGATGGCGTGGCGCCCCGGCCGGCCGTAATCGCGCCGGCGAGCCAAGCGTACAAAGTCGTACCTATCCCGGGAGGCGGTGCCATCACCGGTACGGTCGACATCGACGGATCCGCTCCAGCGCCCGCAATCATCCGCCCAACCGCCGATCAGGGTGTCTGTGGAAGCTCGATCGTGGAGAAAAACCTCATGCTTTCAGGAACGCGTGTCAGTGGCGCCATCGTCTGGGTCACCGATATCCGCAACGGGAAAGCATTTCCGCTGGAGCGCAGATTCGAGCTCGCCAACTCCAACTGCATGTTCGATCCCTACGTCCAGGCGATTTCGACGGGCGGGACGCTCAATGTCAGCAACGACGACAGAGCGCTGCACACCAACCGCTTCATCAACGTCGGCAGCGGTCAGATCGCCGGGATCGCGCCATTCAACGACGACGGTGAAGTGGTTCCTCTCGACCGGTTCAAGGAGCCGGCGGAGATCGAGGTCGTGTCCGACCGTCACCCGTGGGCCCATGCGTGGATCGCCGTTCTCGATCATCCGTACTACGCACAGACCGCGGCGAACGGAACGTTCACGATCGACGGCATTCCTCCCGGCAAGTATCTCGTCCGCGCCTGGCATCCTGCTGTGGGGTTCGCCGACGACAGCGTGACCGTTCTGGCCGGACAGCAGGTGAGCGTGGCGTTCAGAATCCGCCCGCGACCGACACCCACCTCTGCTCCTTCTCCGCAGGCTCCGAGCGATAGTCAGGCAGTCGTTCCATTGCTCGGTCCGGCAGCATCGGGCACCCCAGCGGCATCGACTCCCGCTTCGTCGAGCACGCCAAGAACAATTGGCCCTCCTCCCCCGCTCCAACGAGACTAACTGCCGCTCGCGTCTCGGTAGCCGGCCCGAGCCGCATTTGAGAAAAACTAGCCGACGAGGGCATCTCCCGGCCTGAACTGCCCGCGGTAGAGTCGGGAGTACACTCCTTCCGACGCGAGCAGCTCCTGGTGCCGGCCTTCTTCGACTATGACCCCGCGGTCGATCACGACCAGCCTGTCGGCGCGGAGGACCGTGCTGAGGCGATGCGCGATAATGAGGGTGGACCGCGCCCGCAGCAGATCTTCCATCGCTTCCTCCACCAACCTCTCGCTCTCGCTGTCGAGACTCGAGGTCGCTTCGTCGAGAATCACCAGCGCCGGGTCCTTTAGAAAAACCCTGGCGATCGCAATGCGCTGGCGCTGACCGCCAGAAAGCTTTACGCCTCGCTCTCCGACTCTGGTATCGAACCCCTCAGGGAGCCGCTCGATGAACTCCACGGCGTGCGCGGCCTTGGCCGCGGCGCGGATCGCTTCCTCGGGAGGTCGCGACCCATCGTCACCGATTCCGGCGTACGCGATATTCTCGCGAATCGTCCCGCTGAAGAGCGTCGGCTCCTGCGGCACGATCCCGATCGCACCGCGTAGCTCCGCCAGCGACAGGTCGCGGATGTCGATTCCATCGAAAGTGATGCGCCCCCCCGTCACATCCCAGAATCGCGGCAGCAATGACGCAATGGTGGTTTTCCCCGCACCACTTGGACCCACCAGCGCGACGACTTCGCCGGCGTTGATCTTCAGAGACACGCCGTGCAGGACCCTGAGTAAGCCCGGATTGTATTGAAATACCACATTGTCCATCGCGATCTCGCCCCTGAGGGGACGTGGAAGTCTGAGCGGCTTGGCCGGATCCCTTACCGCGGACTCTGCCTCCAGCAGATCGAAGACACGGCGCGCCGCGCCGACCGCTTCCTGATAGGCGCCGAAGAGCGATGCAAGCGAGCCAACCGCGCCGGCGACGTAGAGCGCATACAACAGAAAGGAAACGAGCGCCCCGGCGGTAAGACTTCCCGCCAAGACCTGACGGCCTCCCTGCCACAGCACCGCGACCACGCCACCGAATCCGGAGAAGGTGAGGATCCCAAAAAAAGTTCCGCGAATCCGCGCGCGGCGGAGGGCGGCCGCGATCACTCCCTGAAGGTGCGAGCCGTACCGCCGCACCTCCTCCTGTTCCGCCGTGTAGCTCTGCACCGTTCGGATCTGGGAGAACGCCTCGTCAGCCGTACCTGTGGCTTCGGCCACTCGGTCCTGCACCCCGGTGCTGGCGCGACGGAGAGCGCGCCCGAAGACGACCGCAGCGCCGACCACCAAAGGGACCACTGCCAGCGTCGTTGCCGTCAGATTTACGTCCGTGAGCGTCAGCAGCACGATTCCGCCGATCAGGAACAGCGTCTGCCGCGCAAACTCAGAGAGATTGTAGCTCACCAGCGTTTGCAGCACCGTCGTGTCGGCTGAAAGCCGGCTGGTGAGCTCACCGGTCCGGCGCTCCGTAAAGAATCCGGGAGACAGGCGGACGAGATGCGCAAACAGATCCTCCCTCAACTGCGCGATGACAAGCTCCGACGTCGAAGTCAGAAGGTAAACCTGGACGAAATTGAGCAACGCCTGAATCGCGAAAAGAACCAGCAAGCCGAGCGCGATACGATTCAGGAGGCTGGCGTCCCCCGAGATAAAAGCCGCATCGAGCAGGTGCCGGACGATTTGCGGGAAGGCGAGCGCGATGCCCGCGCTTCCCAGCAGGCACGTGAATGCAGCGATCAGTCGCCACAGATACGGCCGGATTCTCGGCAACAACCTCCTGAGAGGACGGGGCGAAGAAACCGGTTCCTGCGAGCGCGGTGTCGGGCGCTGCGCCGAGACTGCAAACGGGGCCGTCATCCGCCCAGCACCTTGCGATCGATCACCATCGCCACGAAGAGCAGGGCTAGGTAAAGGAGCGAGAACTTGTAGACCGACCAGGCCGGCTTCGTCCAGTCCGCGGAGGTGCTGACGCGAATGACTCCAACCAGCAGAATCGTACCGAGCACGAGTGCGGAAACGAGATAGATGATTCCGAACGCACCGAAGGTCGCCGGAAGCAGCGTCAGCGCGATGAGAATCACGTTGTACCACATCATCTGACGCATCGTCTCCCGCTCTCCCCACACGAGCGGCGCCATCGGCACACCAGCTCGCCCGTAATCGCGCTGCTTGAGCAGCGCCAGCGCCCAGAAGTGCGGCGGAGTCCAGTAAAACACGATCAGAAAGAGGTACACAGCGGTGAGGTCGATCGTACCCGTCACCGCCGCCCAACCCACCAGAGGAGGAAAGGCTCCCGCTGCTCCGCCGATCACGATGTTCTGTGGGGTGGTTCGCTTGAGCCATCGCGTATAGACGAAGACGTAGAAATAGAATCCCGCCAGTGCCAGTACCGCGGTGAGAACGTTCGTGAATCGCGCCAGCAGAAATGTGGCGGCGGTGGCGAGCGCAACTCCGAACGCGAGCACTGATCTGGCGCCCATTCTACCGCTCGGGATGGGACGTAGCCGCGTGCGCGCCATCTGGGTGTCGATGTCGCGGTCGAGATACATGTTGACGGCGTTGGCCCCGCCCGCCATTAGGTAGCCGCCGACAAGCACGACCACGCACAGCATCCAGCCCGGATTGCCCGCCACGAACATCGGAGCGATCGTCGTCACCAGCAGCAACGAGATGATGCGAGGCTTGGTCAGCATCACGAGGTCACGAGCCACGGACGGCTGCGCCTGCTCCCGAACCGAGACTTCCATCTAGGTGCTCACCCCTTCGGGTGTCGCGAATTCCCCGCGCGATGGCGATTCGAACACGATTCTTTCGATGTCCGTCATGTAGCGCGGCGCGCTTGCCAGGGCCACGAGAGCCACGACTGAGATCCAGAGGGCGGTTCCGATCGCCTGGTGAATGGAGCGGAGTGACTGGGGCAGATGCATCTCGACCATGACGGCGGCGACGAGGATCTGCAGGATGACAAGACTCAGCGCCGTTCGGCCCGCAATGCGAATTGGTCGCGCCTCGGCGCGCGTGCGCATGCCGATGACGAGCCCGATAAGATGGCCGAAGAGCAAGAAGGCGATGATGCGGTGCCAGACTTGAATCGCGAGTGGGGCGCCGCTCCCGACTATCGTCTGGCACCAGGGGAACCCCTGACACGAGACTGCCGCGCCCGGCGTGTTGGCCGTCATCGCGCCCAGCACCAGCGCGAAAAATGTGAGACCTGTCGCCGCTATGCCGTTGCGAAGCGCTCGCTCCGAGCGCTCGGCTACCGCGAGCGCGCCTAGCCCACCGGCCCGAACCACTATTACCACCAGCACTGCCAAGAGCGCCATGGCGATGGTGAGGTGCGTCACCACCACCAACGGATGGAGCGCCAGCTTCACCGTCACGGCGCCAAACAGCGCCGCCACGACGACCAGCAGCATCGCGACGAGCGAGGCACGCAACACGCCACCCGGACCTCCGACACCCGGCGATCGGCGCTTGAGCCAGGCGGCGAAGGCGAGCGCGGCGATCGCGAGCGACAGCGCCGCCGCGCCGTAGCGATGCGATATCTCGATCAGGAGATTCAGCCCGTTATGCGCCGGCGTGAATGAGCCATAGCAATCGGGCCAATGGTCCCCGCAGCCCATCCCCGAGCCGCTAATCCGCACGACGGCGCCGAACACGACCTGGGCAAACCCCAGCACGAGTGCGACCAATCCGAGTCCTCTCAACGTACGCACCTCAGGACTGCGGCCTCGGGAAAGCCGCCGGCATCGGCATCGAATGCTGCAAGCCAGAGTGATCCATCATCCGCATGTGTGCATCGCGCGCTTCGAGCTTCTGCCACGTAGCCGTCAACACAAAGCCAAGCGCCACAGCCGGAATGATTGCCCACGCGATCTCTGCGCGCGGTGATGATGCCGACATCAGCTGCGAGCTATTGCCGCGTCGCGCTGCGAAAGTGGACCGCAGTATCGCGAGCTCCGCGATCACGCACGCGACCGTTGCGATCCAGAAAACTGTCTCAGCCAGCGGCTGATTCATTTGCGGGAGGTGAGTGACGGAAATGCGCGACGAGAGTTCTCGTCGCGCTCATAAAGCTACTCGCGCACCGAGTGCCTTTGCACTACCGTATCCGCATGACGCAGCCGGATTTTGCTCGCGCTTCTTCGCTGCCGCGACGCCTCGGTTTGTGGAGCGCGGTCGCGGTCCTGGTTGGATCGACCATCGGCTCCGGCATTTTTCGATCGCCCGCCGGCATCGCCGCCAAGCTCCCGGGTCCACTTCCACTACTCGCGATCTGGCTCACCGGGGGAATCTTCGCGCTTTGCGGCGCACTGACACTCGCTGAAGTTGCCGGCGCGTTTCCGCGCACCGGTGGCGTGTACGTGTTCATCCGCGAGTCGTGGGGCCGGCTTCCGGCGTTTTTGTTCGGATGGGCCGAGCTCGTTCTGATCCGCGCCGCAGCGCTTGGCGCGATCTCCACGACGTTCTCCGAATACTTCATTCGCGTGCTCGGCTACGACCCGCGAGTCGCACCGTACAGCAGCTACGTTCACTACATAGCCGCAGCGGCAATCCTCCTCACCGCGACCTTCAACTACGTCGGCATCAAGTGGGGCGCGCTGGTTCAGAACGTGACTACGCTCGCGAAGACCGGCGCGCTTCTCGTCATCATCGTCCTTGCTCTCGCCCTTGGCCTGCCGCAGACGGGCGGCCATTTCACCCCGGCGGTTCCAGCGGGAAGCTTCACCATCGCCAAGTTCGGCCTGGCGCTGGTGTCGGTCCTCTGGGTCTACGACGGCTGGGCCGACGTGAGCTTCGTTGGCGGCGAGGTGAAGGACCCAGAGAAGAACCTTCCGCGAGTGCTCATCGCCGGGACACTGATCATCATCGCGCTCTACCTGCTGGCGAATGTTGCCTATCTGGCCGTGCTGCCGGTGGAGGAGATCCGGCAGTCCAAGCTCGTCGCCGCCGACGTCGCCGACAAGCTGGTTGGAGCCGCGGGCGTTGCATTCGTCTCGGTCGCCGTGATGATCTCCACCTTCGGCACTCTCAACGGCTCGGTCATGACCGGGTCGCGGGTCCTTTTCGCGATGGCTGCGGATGGTTTGCTGTTCAAGCCCGTTGCGATCGTCTCCAAGAGATTCCAGACGCCGAGTGTTGCGATCGCGCTCGAGGCCGGCCTGGGAGTGGTGTTCGTGCTGCTTGGCACTTTCGAGCAGCTTGCCGACACGTTTGTCACAGCGATCGTCCCCTTCTACGCGTTGGCGGTGGGCTCGGTGTTCATCCTCCGCCGCCGGCCCGAGTTTCGGCCACCGTTTCGGGTTCCCGGTTATCCGGTGGTTCCGGCCATCTTCATAGTTGCTACCATTCTGCTCCTCGGAAATGCGATCATCGACCCCACCAGCCGCATTCCGACGCTTGGAGTGCTCGGCGTGATCCTCCTCGGAATTCCGATTTTTTACCTCTCGAAAGGGCGTCGACCGGCAGACGGCAGTTAAAAAACGGCGAGCGGCTGATTCGTTTCCGAGCGGTGACAGAATTCTCTTGCCGTTTCCACTTTCCGGAAGCTACCTTTTGGCTTCCCTCCCACCAAAAAGAGAATTCATGCTCAAGACACGTCTGCTCGTGACTGTCGCTGCATCATTTGCACTGGTGACTGGAGCTTCGGCTCCTCTCCTCGCGCAGGGTGTGACGACAGGAGCCGTAAGCGGCACCGTCACCGACCCGAATGGAGCTCCCGTAGACGGCGCCCAGGTCCAGATCAGGAACCCGAGGACCGGTTTCAGCGCCGGCGGCATCACCCGCGGCAACGGTCAGTACTCAATTCAGGGCATTGAGCCGGATGCCGGTTATTCGGTGACCGTCCGCCGCATCGGCTTCGAGCCGATCACCCGGGATAACCGGACGGTCAGCCTTGGCCAAGCAACCCGCGAAGATTTCACCCTCCGGCAGCAGAGCACTGTCCTTTCGACCGTCGTCACTGTGGCCGAGGCCACTCCGGTAATCAACCCGAGCAAGACCGGAACGGGCACGACGGTCGGCGACTCATTGCTACGCCGGCTGCCGACCCTCAATCGGAACTTCGCCGATTTCGTGACGCTCGTACCACAGGTGTCGACCTCGACCAGCTTCCTCTCGGGCGGTGGAGTCAACATTCGCCAGAACGCGATTCAGATCGACGGCGCAGCGGCGGGCGACCTCTTTGGCCTCGGCGCGACCGGACAACCGGGCAGCCAAGCAAATGCCAAGTCCATTCCGCTCGACGCGGTGAAGGAGTACCAGGTTTTGCTATCCCCATTTGATGTTCGTCAGGGGAATTTCGGCGGACTGCTTATCAACGCCGTCACCAAGACCGGGACCAACGAGCTCCATGGGACGGCATACGGCTACACGCGCAACGAGAACCTCACCCGTAGCCAGCCCTACCTGACCGAGTTCCGTCAGCAACAATACGGGTTCTCGCTGGCGGGACCGATCCTCAAGAATCGCCTCTTTTTCTTCGTGAATCCGGAGTGGCAGAAGTTCCGCACCCCGACCAGTGGGCCTTGGATTGGGTCGCCCGATGCACCGATCACTCAGGCACAGATCACTCCCTTCACTGACGCGCTCGCCGTTTACGGCTTCACCGACCCCGGTACCGGAGCTAAGGTGCTGCGCGAGAATCCACTAACCAACGTCTTCGCGCGTATCGACGCATTTCTACCCGCGAACACTCGGTTAGTCCTGCGCCACAACTACGCGGGTGCGGATAACGTCAGCTTCAGCCGCGGAGCCCCGAGCTCAGCTAACCCGAATTTCGGCCTAACTTCGAACGCCTATAAGTTCACGTCGAGAACTCATTCTACGGTCGCCGAATTCCTGACGAACATGCCAAGCGGAGTGTTCAATGAGCTCCTGCTGAACTGGACGAAGACCGACGACTTCCGTACGGTGCCCGTCCATTTCCCAATGGTGACGGTGCGCGGTGTCACCCGTGCTGACGGTGGAAACGGAACCGTCAACCTGATCGCTGGCACCGAGAATTCGTCGCAAGGCAATGTACTGAACCAGAAGACATTCGAGTTCACCGAAAACCTCACGATCCCGATCGCTTCGCACCACGTCACGTTCGGCACGAAGAATCTTTTTTACCGTCCGATCAACCTGTTCGGGCAGAACTCGCTGGGGAACTGGATCTTTGCAAATGTCGACTCGTTGATCAGAGGAGTCCCCGCCAGCTACGCGGTCAGCGCGCCTTCGCCGACGGATCCGGCTAACGGGCTCGCAACGTTCAGAGCCAATCTTTATTCGTTCTACGTTCAGGACGCGTGGCAGAAGAGCGAGCGCCTCGTGATCACAGCTGGCGTCCGGATCGAGAAGCCCAGCTTTTTGGACACCCCCCCCGAGAATCCGTCGGTCCTCGCAAACTACGGCCGCAGCACTGCCGCCGTTCCCGACAGGAGAACGGTCTCGCCTCGCTTCTCCTTCAACTGGGACATGACCGGTGATCAAACCAACCAGCTTCGTGGAGGACTCGGCTACTTCGCCGGAACCCCGCCGTTCGTATACCTCTCGAATGCGTTCGGAAACTCGGGATTGAGCGGGTACGCGTCACTCACGTGCAGCGGCACGGCAGCTAATCAGGGAACGAATACGACGTCGACTATCCCGCCGCCGTTCAACGCGGCCAACATCGCTAATCCGCCCACAGCCTGTGCACCGTTCACACCCGTTGGTGGTGCGACCCGACCGGGCGCGACGACTGCGGCTAGCTCGAACATCGCCACCATCGATCCGAACTTCCGCTTCCCGCAGTACCAGAAGATCTCAATGGGCTACGACCATCGCTTCGCCAATGGACTGGTAGGCAGCCTCGAGGGTCTGTTTACGAAGTCGATGTCAAACCCGTTCTATACGAATCTCGCGCTCGCGGGCCCGCAGGGCACCGATCGCAACGGCCGGGTGCTGTACGGCGTTCTCACCGCGACTGGTGGTACCGCAACGTTCGTTGGCGGACGTCAACAGGTCATCGACGTAACGGATGTCCACGGAGACAAAACCTACAGCCTCACTGGAACGCTTCAGAAGACTTTCTTCGACAACTTCCAAGGCTCGCTGGCGTACAGCTACATGCAGGCGAGAGACATTGCTTCGACGACCAGCAGCACTCAAGGGTCGAACTACCGTTATCAGCGCGATATTACCGGCCTGCTCTCGGATCGTAGCCTGACGCGTGCCAAGAACGACATGCCGCATCGCATTGTCGCGACCGGCTCTTGGAGACTGAAGACTCTGACCGACATCTCCTTCATTTACCAGGGCAACTCCGGAGCACCGTTCGATTACGTGTACGGGTCAAGCGCGGCCTCGGGCTCAGGCGACGCGAATGCGGACGGGCAGAGCCAGAACGATCTCATTTACGTGCCGTTAGATGCGCACGACAAGAACGAGATCCTCTTCACCGGATACAACGCGGCGGCGGGCACCGCTCAAAATCTGCAGTATCTAGCGCAGGCCGACGCGTTCGACCGATTCATCGACCGCATCAAATGCCTGAGGGAGAATCGCGGCAAGATGCTGAGCCGCAACCTGTGCCGGAACCCATGGCAGAACGAGATCGATGTCAGCGTCGGGCAGTCGCTGGAAGCGTTCGGAAGACAGAACCTCCAGCTCCGTCTCGATATCATCAACTTCGCGAACCTGCTCAACAAGAAATGGGGCGCGCAGAACTTCTCCGACCAGAACAGCACTTGCGGCCCGATCTGCAGCGCGACGGTGCTGCTCACGCATACCGGAAATCTGCTACCGGCTGGTCTGCCGGCTGGTACGACCAACAGCCCGTTGGCGCAGGGTATCTATACCTTCGACACGAACTACAAGCGCTGGAACGCCGACAATGCTTCGTCCAACTACCGAATGCAGCTGTCGATGCGGTACAGCTTCTAGAACCAGGACCGCTGTAGCGGTACGGAAAAGCCGGCGGGCGAAAGCCCGCCGGCTTGTTTCATGTCCAAGAGAATTCGGGGACAATTACAGTGGATCCAAGTTCTGAGTGGACCGTTTTGAGTTGTTAGTTGATCAGTGGTTGTCAGTCGTCGCGCGCCAACTGAAGACCACTGGCACACCGACCACTAACCAACTGACGGCTCAAAACTTGAAACCCATCGGCCCGACCCAGGACTCTCTACACCTAATCCCGTCAGCAGTCCTAGCAATGCTAGAAGATCTTGACGTTGATGTACCGCTTCGGATTCTTCTTGATGTCCGCAAGAAGTGAATCCATCCGCTGCAGCAGTCCTCTCACGTCGTTGTACGCGCCCGGATCGTTGATCAACTTGGCGACGCTCCCGGGCCCGCTGTCGACC
This sequence comes from Gemmatimonadota bacterium, assembly GCA_030774675.1. Classification (GTDB taxonomy): domain Bacteria; phylum Gemmatimonadota; class Gemmatimonadetes; order Gemmatimonadales; family Gemmatimonadaceae; genus UBA4720. Next base: position 25,098 of record JALYKQ010000079.1, read on the forward strand.
TTCGCGAGGATCGCGTCGAGCCTGCCCGACGTTTCCTTCAGCTGCGCGCTCATCTCCGCCATGTTCGAGCTGGCCGCCCGGAAGTTCACGATTGTCGAGTCCACCTTTGCGGGGTCGATCGCGCTGGTCGCGCGCCGGAGCGATGTCATGGTGGCCGTCAGCTGCCGTGATTGCTCGGACGCGACCGCCGCGAACTCGTTCACCATGCGATTCGTCGCGGCGATCGTGCTGCGGATGTCGCGGATTCCGCCCGACGTAACCATCTCGCGCTCGAGCGCCGTCGTAATCGCGTTCACCGACCGGGTGATTGAATCCGCCTTGCTCGTGAGGTCGGCGATTCCCGGCGTCGATGGCCCGATCGGAATCGTGTCACCCGGCTTGAACGACCGCGGGTCGGGCCGCGACGGAGTCACTGCCACCGCTTGATCTCCGAAAATCCCGTTTGGCACGACGGCCGCCTTGCTCGTGAGCGGCACCTGATACTGCTTCTGAATTCTCAGCGTCGTGACGAGGATCCCATCCTGGTGCAGCTCGACCTCGTCTACGTAGCCGACGTTCACACCCACCAGCAGGACCGGCTGTCCCTGCTTCAGTCCGGCTCCCCACGGGAACTTGACGTAGAGCGGATAGCCCTTGGACAATCCCCCGCGCGCGAGCCAGAGCGAGCCGAGGACCGTCACCAGGACGGCAGCAGTGATCACTAGACCTACCAGTACTTCGTCTCTTGTCTTCATGCCTGGAGGTACGGGGCGAGCAGGAGCGCGGTTAGCGCATCCAACACGAGAATGGCGACCGACGTCACGACTACTGCCTGCGCGGTGCTGCGACCGACGCCTTCGGCGCCGACGTTGGCGGTGTAGCCCTCGTAGGAACAGAAGAAGGCTATCGCGCCCCCGAATATAGTCGCCTTGATGACGCTATACACAATCTGAAATGGCGTGAACGACAGACGCAGGCCCTCTGAAAACGCTGCCGCCGTGACATCGGTCGCGGTAACGGCGGTGAACATCGCCGTACCGACCCCGACGGCGTCCGCGAGAATCGTGAGCACCGGCAGCATGATGAGTGCGGCTATCAGTCGCGGGACGACCAGGTAGGCGATCGGATCGTACGCCAGCGTCTCCAGTGCATCGATCTGCTCCGTCACCCGCATCGTTCCGATTTCAGCCGTGATGCGCGCGCCGACGCGGCCGGTGAGCACCAGGCCCGTAAGAAGTGGACCCAGCTCGAGAACTATGGATTGGCGAGAGATCAGTCCCACGACCGAGAGCTGCACTCCCCCGAACAGCTGGTAACGCGTCTGAAACGCGGTCACCGCGCCAATGAACGCCGCCACGATCGCGGCCAGCGGGAGAGAATCGACCCCGATGTTCCGCATCTGGCGGATCGTTTCCGGGCCGTAGGTCTTTGGATCTTTGAATGCGCGCCCGATATCGCGGGAGAAGTAACCCCACTTCCCAACCTTGCGAAAAGGCCCGAGTGGATCCCGGATCAAGTTCTTACGCGCGCAAAGAGTATGACTCCCACGATGCCGAATATGATGCTGGGCAGCCACGCTGCCAGATCAGCGGGGATCATTCCTTTTCCCCCGATCCCCTTGGTGAGCTGGATCAGCATCAGGAAAATCACCGTCGTGGCGAGACTTACTCCCACTCCGTACGCGGCGCCGCCACGCTGGGTGCTCGTCGCCAGCGGCGCGCCAAAAAGAAGAATCACAATGCAGGTGATGGGGATCGCGATCTTGAGCATCCTCTCCACCCGCAGCTCATTCACCTCGGCACCTGATCGTTCCATCGACGTGATGAAGCGCCCAAGCTCCCGGAATCCCATGTCGGTGGGTGCCTTCTGGGTCAGCGTCAGCTGCTTCGGTGGCTCGGTGAAGTGACGGTCGGTGAGCGAGTCGAAGCTGAACGTCATGTTGTGCAGGGTATCGGGGATCACGTGCATTGCACCCTGCTTTACCACCCATCCCCGCCTCGGGTCGTAACGGGCGGCGTTGGCGGTGATGACGTAGGACGGATAGTCCGGTCCGTTGCCTTTGCGCTCGATCACCATCCCCTCGATCGATGCGTCGATCAGATGCAGGGCTCCGATCTTGTACACGCGTCCGCGATCCGCCGCGTAGGCGAAGTTATAGCGGTCGGAGCTGAGATTGACCCGATTCGCCTGCAGGATCTCCAGCCTCTTCTTGTTGGCGATCGGGGCAACCTCACCCAGTATGAGCCCGAGAAGCGTAGCGATCATGGCGCCCGCGAAGATCGGCGCGATGAAGCGGTAGAAGCTGATACCGGATGCCTTTGCCGCGGTTATCTCGGAATGCCTGGTCAGCGCGCCGATGGAAAAAACGGTCGCGAACAGCACCGCCGCCGGAAGGACCATGAACATCGAGTCCGGCACCCAGTACAGGTAACTGAGTGCAATACGCCCTGGGCCCAGCCGCTGGCTCAGGTATTTGTCGAGGTTGTCGGTGAGATCGATGATGTTGAGGAGGATCGGGAAACCCAACGCCGTCGTGACGAAGATCTTCCAGAATTCTGTGAATACGTAGCGGTCCAGGGCCCGCACCATTTTCTTCAAGCGGCTAGTCTCTCGCGCCGGATCCTGCGGTCCTTCCAGCCGATCTTCGAGCGGATGGTGCCGCGTATGGCGCCAAACATCTCCCTCATGTCGCCGCCCCGAGCGGTGCTACCTTCCTGGCCCATTTTGGCCAGCATCCAGAGGGCGATGAGGGCGAAGATGACGTTCGCCATCCACATCGACACCACTGCCGGCATCAGCCCGCGCTTGGCGATCGATTCGCCGGCGATCAGGCAAATGTAGTAAAGGGCGAAGACGAACAAACTGACGCCAATCGTCAGTCCAACCCCTCCGCGCGGGAATCTCAGCGCGATCGGCGCGCCGAGCAGCACGAAAACGAAGCAGGCGACGGCCAGGGCGAACTTCTTGTGGATCTCCACACCGTACGAGTTCATGAGCGTCGCGCTGTCCTCGAGTCTGATTCGCAGGGCGTCGAGCTGCGCCAGCTCGGAGGAGTTGGCAGGGGGTCCACCCGATAGTGTTGCTCTCAAACGCAGGCTATCGATCTTTGCGGCGCGTCTGAGCACACCTGGAAGCGCGTCGCCCGTGGGCGAAGCGGCACGGGGAACGATTGCTCTCTGAGTTGAAGAGACCGCCTGCGCCTGCGCTTTCTTGGGCGCGAGCAGCGCGATCGCCTTGCAGTACACGCGTCCGAGCCCGACGTCCCAGGGCGCGCTGGTCCTCGCGTCGATCACACCCTTGCTCAGCATCGCCTTCGACTTCTGGAGGTTCGCTCTCTTTACCAGAAACTCCTTCCGCGCCTTCTCGTGCTCCATCCGCGCCTTGTCCTGCGCCCTCTGCATCTCGCAGACTGTCATCTCGCGATCGCTCTTGTACGAATCCGCCGTCGTCTTCTGAAACTGGTTTCCCACGCCGCGAACGCGAATCAGGTCGACGTCGAAGTACAGACGCTGCAGCTCGTCGGGGTTGGCCGTAGGAACATCCTGCATGTTGCCGTTGTAGAGGGTGAGCTCGAGGTCCGTCAGGTTCTTGCTCATGCCCATGTTGCCGCTGTCGGCGTAGATGGTGCGCCGCCGGGTCGGATCCGCCATGTCGTAGATCGTAACCTCGCGCATCAGATTCGTCGCTTCGTCGAGATGGCCCGCACGCAGGTAGAACTTTCCCGGACTGACCTCGTTGATTACTTGCTCGCGCAAGCCGAAAGTCGGCTTCTTTTGCGCGATGTCGCGTTGAAGCACTGCCAGTCGATGATTCGACCTCGGGAGGATCTGATCGTTGAAGCCAACCATCACGACGGTGACGCCCAGCGCTGCCCACAGCACCGGCTTGAGCACGCTCACCAGACCCACGCCGCTCGCCTTGAGCGCGGTGATCTCGTTTTCGGCCGCCAGTCTGCTGAACGCGTACAGCGTGGCAACGAGCACCGCCATCGGCAGCGTCAACGCGACAGTCAGTGGCACCGAGAGCCCGAAGAATTCAGCGATCACGAGCGTCGGCAGGCCCTTGCCGACCAGTTCGCCGAAATGCTTTCCGATGTACTGCAGCAGCAGGATCGAAGTGAGCGCGGTGAGGGCGAATGTGAGCGGCCCCACGTGTTCCTTTAGAACGTAGCGGTGCAGTATCTTCACAGAGTGAAATATACCGTGCGCTCGGGGGTAAGCGACACGCAGACAACGAGTTCCGTGCGCGCAAACGGGCGCGGCGGACGCATGGCGGCGCTTACGACGGCGGTGGTTCTGTCGCTGTTCGCACCGACGGCGCTTGCGCGCGGGCAGGACCCCAGCGACACGACCCGGAAGGTCACGCCTCCGCCAATAACTCCGCCGACGGGGACACCTGGAACGCCGGGAATCCGCCTCCGGCTCGGGCGGGACACACTCCCGCTCATCCTGCCATCGGTTCTTTCGCGCGGACAAAGAGAATCTTTCCGGCAGGCACAGGCGCAGATCGAAGCCGCGCGCGCCACGGCATTCCAGCAGAACATGCGCACGATTCTCGAAGCCGTGTGGGGTCAGGTCGCAACGAGCAACTTCGCCACATCCGCGCAGCAGCCATCGTATCCCGGCGAGCTGCCGCTGAAGCCGAAGCCTGCCGTCGTGCCCAAGCCGGTACCGATACTCGGCGAATACGCCGATCTCGGGCTCCAGCTGGATGGACGCCTCGAGTTCCGCGGCGAGAAGAATCAAAGCGCGCTTTGCTCTTCAACGCTGTTCTTCGACCCGGTGGCCAATTGCCGCAGCTCCTTCGAGCCCCTGGTCGACTTCCAATTTGCCGCCAAATCCGGGGGAATCGTCGCCGACAGAGTCCATGTCAATCTCGACTACGACACCCAGCGGGAATTCGACGCGTCCAACAACATCTCGATCTACTACGAAGGCAAGGGAAGCGAATTCATTCAGAGGCTGGAGGTTGGCAACGTCACCTTTCAGCCTCCGGCATCGCGCTATATCACGGCTGGAATTCCGAGCGGCAACTACGGAATCCAGGCCGTGACGAAAGTGGGCTCGATGCGCCTCAAAACGATCTTGGCGCAGCAGAAGGGGAACATTGTTCGCGACCGCGTCTTCACCGTTGGTGACCGTACGCTTCAGGCCGTAGATAGAAAGATCGAGGACTATCAGTTCGAGCCACGCCGCTTTTTTTTCACCGTCGACCCGCACGTTTTCGGTGCGTCGTATCCGAACGTCGACATTCTCGATACCAAGCGCATGGCGAGCCTGTCCGCCTCGCTCGCGGACACGCTGCGGCCGACGAAGATTTTCCTTTACCGTTTGCTCATAGGCGGACAACCACCGAATCCGAACGGCCCGCAGTTCCGCCTGCTTGGGAAACCACGGTCGCGACGCGGGCAGGTTTACGAGTATCTGCGCGAAGGGGTCGACTACTACGCCGATCCGTCGCTTCTCTGGATCGCGCTGGTGCGCCCCCTCGCGCTCAACAACGAACGTCTGGTTGTGGCTTACCGCGTTCGCATCAACGGCCGCGATACGACCTACACCTCGACGGGCGGAACGCCGGATCTCGCCTACACCTCCACACGCGAGCAGTTCGCGAACCTGATCTGGGATCCGGACGTACAGCCGGGCGATTCCACCTTCGATCGCGAGATAAGGAGCGTCTATCGGCTCGGCGGCTCGGATCTGCGGCGACAGAGTGTCACACTCAAGGTCGTGACCGGAAGCAGCGAGGACCAGGAAAAGCCAGTCGCTGGCACCGCCGACACTTACCTCAGGCTCTTCGGCCTCGCGCAATCCACCAACACCTCGAGCTTCGATCTCGAGAACCGCATCTGGCCGCGCCCGAGCGATCCGAACTTTGAGCTGAGTCTTGGCTCTCCCGGAGCGCGAACTATTCGCGACCAGTTTCTGATCTTTCCGTCCGCCAAGCCGTTCGCGGCAAGCGGGCTCGCGGTGGGAGGCAATCCCACCAACGATACAATCTACACGACCCCGCCCGAATACGTCCGCTCGGCCCAGCGGCCGGAAGCCGTCTATCACATCCGGGTGCGTTATCAGGCGGAGGGAAGCGGAGATGGCGGAGCACTCATGCTCGGCACCGTGCAGGTTCGGCCAAATTCAGAGCGATTGTTCGTGGATGGCATTCCCCTCACGCGTGGCAGCGACTACTCGGTTGACTACGACCTTGGCCGGGTTTCGTTCAACCGTCCGGACACACTCTTCCCGCGCCCGCGGCAGGTGACGGTTCAGTACGAGGAGAATCCGGTCTTCGAGGAGACGCCGACTTCGATTCTCGGCGCGACGGCGGAATTTCCGTTCAGTAACGGCCAGATCAATTTCACGGCCATATCCCAGAGTCAGCGCACCAACTTTACCCGCCCTCCGCTCGGCTTCGAGCCCGCCGCGTCGCTGGTCGCCGGAGTGAGTGCGCTCTTCAGCTTCGATGCTGAGCCGCTGACGCAGCTCGTCTCAAAGCTTCCGTTCGGACCGACCACCATCCCGTCACGGATTGGATTCTCCGCCGAGTTCGCCGCCAGCCGCCCGCAAACCGATGCCTCGCAGCAGGCGTACCTCGAATCGTTCGAGGGCGAAGGCGGGTTTCCCGTTTCGCTGGCGGATCCGCAGTGGTACTTCAGCAGCCAGCCAGCGCTGGGTACCAGCATCCCAACGCGCTTCGGAGCGGGGGTATTCGACCTTTCTCGCGCCGCCACGCTCGCCTGGCAAAGCAACGGGGTAGACGCGGAAGGGAGAGCTGTTCGCTACCGGATCGATCAGATCGATTCGCTGGTCTCGCAGTCCGGGACAGGCATCGCTGGCCCGGAGCAGCTGCTCTGGCTCACTCTGTATCCGCTCTCGGTGGGCGGTCAGCTCGATGACAGCACGAACACCTTTCGCTGGACGATTCAGAACCAGCTCGCGGGACGCCGCTGGCGATCCGTTCGCACAGTACTGAGTCCGAGCGGCGCCGACATCTCGCGCGCCGAGAATCTCGAGTTCTGGGCGCAAATACCGATCAGCGATACGCGCGCCAACCCCACCCTCGTATTCGACTTCGGCGATATCTCGGAGAACTCGATCGCTTTTGGTCCCGATACCGCTTTCATTCGCTCGGGCGCGATACCGGGCTCTCGCGACACGACCTACCACGGCAAGACGATCCAGGGCCTGGATCAGCTGGACAGCGAGCGGGACCCCTTCTCCCGCGCCTTCAACGTCGCGAGCAACGACAGAGGACTGCTCGGCGATGTCGTCAACACACTCGTTGTCGTATACGACACCATTCCCGGCCAGCCGCCAACTGTCACCTCCCTTCGCTTCGCCGGAACATGCAAAGGCGGCTACGGCATCCGGCAGATCCTTGGCGACTCGAGGCCAGATTGCACCATCGCCAACAATCGCCTCGACGAGGAAGACATCGACGCTGACAACGTGCTCAACCTGACCACCGCCGATCGCGACCAGGAACAGTGGCAGCGCTACATCGTGAATCTCGCCGACATCTCCAAGATCACCCGCATCGGGAAATGCGGCCCGCCGCCGCAGCTGACTGGCGAACCCCGCATTTCGCGGGACGACGTCTGCTGGGTTCTGTTCCGCATCCCGTTCCGAGCGCCCGACGATTCGCTCGGACGGCCGGTGCTGCGGCGCGCACGGGCACTCCGCATCACGATGATCTCGGGCGATGGTGTCCCGGACGACGTCTTCAGCACCGTTCCACTGGCGCGATTGAGACTTACGGGCGCTCCGTGGCTCAAGGTGAGCGACCGCACACTGCACGGAATCGCGGGCAATCAGACCAGTGTCGGTGCTGTGCAGTCGGGCGTGGTCGGGACCCAGGACAAGAATGTCCGACACGGGATTTCGTACGAGTCACCGCCTGGAGTGACCGACGCCCCCACCAGCAAGACGGTCGCGTACCAGCCGGGACGCGTTCAGATCAACGAGCGCTCGCTTCGACTCATCGCCACGGATCTCGCACCGTTCGACCGGGCCGAGTCGTACTACAGGTTTCCCGAGGGCGAAAAGAATTTCATGAGCTACAAGGAGCTGCGACTGTGGGCTCGCGGCGTGAGCAGCGGCTGGGGCGTCGACGGCGAGCTCCAGTTCTACATCAAGATCGCGCGCGATGACAACAATTTTTACATGTATCGCACGCCGATCAATTCAGGAACCTCGAAGGCTGCGTGGCTCCCGGAGATCGACGTGAGCTTCGACAAGCTGTTCGCATTGAGAGCGCAGATTCAGAACGCGTATCTGCAGGGCAGGCAGCGGAATACGTGCACCGGCGTCGACTCGGTGCTGATCGAGAACACGCCGCTGCCAACCGGATCGACCGCGAGCTCGCGCTACGCCGCGTGCGATGACGGCTACATCGTCTACACGCTCGACCCCGGAGTCAGTCCTCCCAATCTCGCCGCGGTGCAGGAGCTCGCAGTGGGGATGCTTCGACTTCCCGTCGCGCCGGGCGCGAATCCCATCCTTCCAACGGACACACTCGAAATGTGGGTCGATGACATCAGGCTGGCCGGAGTCGTGAACGCCGCCGGCTTTGCCGGTCAGACGGGACTCACCATCATTGCCAGCGACTTCGGCGACATTCGTATCAACGCCAGCAGGCGTGATCCCAATTTCAGGCAGCTGGCGGAACAGCCTACTTTTCTGACCGACAACAGCTGGAACGTCAGTTCTGCTTTCCATCTCGAGAAGCTCCTTCCCGCCTCTCTGGGATTATCGATTCCTTTCACCGTCAACTACACCTCGGCATCCATTGATCCGCTTTACCTGTCACAATCGGATGTCCAGGGTGAAGCGATTGAAGGCCTGCGTACTCCGCGATCGGCTGCGACGTCCATCACGCTGGGACTGCGACGAACGACGCAACCGACTGGCTCCGTCTGGTCCACCATTCTCAACAACCTGGCGCTCAACTCGGCGTACACAAGCGGCGCGTCGCGCAGCGAGTACGAGGATGGAAAGGCGAAGAACCTTATGGTCGGTCTGGACCTGAATCTGTCGCGCGCGCTCCTGCCGGACCTCGCGCGCTGGTCGCCGACCGAGCTCCACCTCACCAGCGTCTACGCGAACGGACACGACGACCGCGTGTCGTTTCTCAAGCCGGCGGCCGCGATCGACGATTCGGCACGGCCCGTCAAAGGACGCAACCGGACCTGGCGCAACGGCACCAGCCTGGTATTTCGTCCGTTCAAGGCGGCATCCGTAAGGTGGGACTTCACCTCGGTGCGCGACCTGAGGGGATACGGCACCGACTCACCACTGGGAATCGTTACCACGAGCGACCGTGACCGACTCCTCGGTTATGACACTGGGCTCGAGCGCGAGCGAGCGATGCAGGCGGGCATCAATATTTCCCCGCCGATCACCGCGTGGTTCAGGCCGCGCCTCGACTTCGGGACGTCCTACAACATGCTGCGCGATCCGAACACGCTCAGCTTCGCGCAGGAGAGGGACAGTACGGGCAACCTGCGCATTCCGCGGCGTCTTGGAAATTCCCAGACGACCACCGCAGGTCTCACTCTGGATCTTCCGCGCGCGATAAAGCTGTACACTGACAGCAACAGTTTCCTGCGTGGATTCCTTGCCGGCCTGCAGCCCGTTGACATCAACTTCAATCGAAGCGTGCTGTCGGTGTACGATGGTAGCGCAGTGCCTGCGCCAATCGGATACCAGTTCGGTCTCGGCGGAATCAACACTTTCCGCCAGCTGAGTGGTGAGCTGGCGACGAGCGTCGGACTGGTCACACAGCTGTCGGTCAATCAATCGCTCAACCTCCCGCTAGGCGCGAGCATCAGCAGCCGGTATCAACGCATCAACACTAGGAACTGGACTCGGCGAATCGAACGTGGTCAGGAGATCGTGGATGGAACCCAGATCGTCTTTCCCGACGTGTCGCTCCGCTGGACCGCCCAGCCCGCCGCGCTCAAATCGATCGTCTCGAGCATGGGAGCCAACGCGCGCGTCCTCGAGACGCGGCAATTCAACGGAACGCAGCCGCTGTTCGGAGAGTTGGTTGACGACAGGGGCACACTGCGGGTCCGCAGCTATCCGATGAGCGGCTCGGTCGTGTTTGCCGGAGCGCGACCCCTTTCGAGCACTATTGGCTTCTCTCTGTCCAAGCGCCTCGATGCGAAGCCCGGCCTCAGCAGCAACGGCGACAATTCCGATTTCAGCGTCGACGTGTCGAAGCCGTGGAAGCTGCCGGCCGACTGGAACGCGCGCAGCGACCTGCGCACGCGCGTGAGCTACCAGAAGAGCCAGGGACAGAACTTCGTCGTCAATCCGCTCGCCCTTACGGGTGAAAGCAGGCTGTCGGACAACGGCCGCCGCGCCTTCAGCATGAGCGCTGATACAGACGTCGCAGAGAATCTCTCTTCGAGCTTTGTGATCTCGCGCGTCGAGAGCTTCGACCGTAACCTTAACCGTCGCTTCACTCAGACTGTGCTCAGCGCGGTGATGCATCTGCAGTTTTACGCCGGGGAATTCAAGTGAGACCGATGCTGGTGATTGTGCTCTTGTATCTGCTCTCCGCCTGCAACGGGGACGCAAAGGAGGGAAGCGCGGCGCAAAGAGGGCCGGCCCCAGCGGCGACTTCGCCCGGTGCGACGTCCACCGGGTTCAGCGGCAGCGCCGCCTATAACTACGCCAAGGCGCAGGTCGATTTCGGTCCCCGCGTTCCGGGTACTGTCGCGGCGAAACAGGCCGGCGACTGGATCATTCGGCAGATGCGGGCACGTGCCGATACCGTGATCGTTCAGAGCTTCACCCACACCACCGCAAGCGGCAAGAAGCTTCAACTGCGAAACATCCTCGCTCGTTTCAGGCCGGAGCTGCCGGACCGCGTTCTCTACCTAACACACTGGGATTCGCGGCCGGTGTCGGAGTCCGCGACGACCGAAGCCGAAAAAAAGATGCCGGTACCGGGTGCCAACGACGGTGCTTCGGGTGTCGGGATGTTCGTCGCCCTCGCCGATGTCCTCAAGAAGACCAAGCCCAGCGTAGGAGTGGATCTGCTCTTCACGGATGGAGAGGATTACGGGCAGTTTGGTCCGCCCGAGGTCGATGTCCTCATCGGCTCCAGGTATTTCGCGGCTCATCCTCCATCTCTCGGGTACAAGCCTCTCTTCGGTGTGCTCTGGGACATGATCGGAGACAAGGATCTCCGCATCCCGTACGAGATGAATTCCTTCCAGCAAGCGCCGGAAGTGGTATCGCGCGTCTGGCAGACGGCCGCGGACATGGGATACGGTGACGTCTTCGTTCAGGAAAGCGGCGGTCTCGTGACCGACGACCACCTTCCGCTTCTGAACTCCGGGATGAGCGTGATAGACGTGATCGATCTCGACTATCCGCCGCATCATACTCCTCAGGACACCATGGACAAGATCTCGGCGAAATCGCTTGCCACTGTTGGAGACGTCGCGACAGCGCTCGTAACGCGCAAATAGTCAAATGAAGGGGAAACTCACGGTCCTCATGATCACGGCATTCGTGGACATGCTGGGACTGGCGATGGTGATCCCGCTCCTTCCATTCTACGCGACAAAGCTCGGCGCTTCCGCCAGCATCGTCGGCGTTCTGATCGCCGCATTCTCGATAGCCCAGCTCGCGAGCGCTCCCTTGTGGGGGCGGTTTTCCGATCGTTACGGGCGGCGGCCCGCGCTGCTGGCAGGCCTGCTGATCTCCGCCGTGGCCTACGTGATTTTCGCATATGCAAGCACGCTTTGGCTCCTTCTGCTCTGCCGGATCGTACAAGGCCTCGGTGGAGGAACGATCGGTGTAGTCCAGGCGTATGTGGCCGACGCCAGTGATCCAAAGGACCGGGCCAAGAGCCTGGGTTGGCTTTCAGCGGCGACGAGCTTCGGAGCGGTCGTTGGTCCGGCGATCGGCTCGGCGCTCATCCACTGGGGCCGCCACGCGCCGGGTATCGCATCGGCGATCTTCTGCGTTCTGGTCAGCATCTTCGCCGGTATCTATTTGCGCGAGTCGCGCGAGGACACTCCCGTTACCAGCGAGCACGGCGTCGTCCATCAAACGAGCGCCGGCGCCGTTTGGAGCGTGATCACGCGCCCAAAGGAGCCGGCGCAGCGATTGATCTGGATCTACGCGATCGCCATCGGCGCGTTTTACGGCACTGCGCCTACTCTTCCCCTCATCCTTGCTCACCGGCTTCCCATCACCGAAGCGAATGTCGGCTACTTCGTGATGTACTTGGGAGGGATGGGAGTCTTTGTCCGAGCGGGAATACTCGGCCGGATGATCGAGTGGCTGGGCGAGGCGAGACTGACCCGGCTCGGTCTGGTTCTTCTCGCACTCGGACTGGCACTCGTCGCTGCGGTACACTCCTACCTGACACTTCTGGTAGCGCTGACGCTGATGCCGCTCGGCACGGCGTTCGTTTTCCCTTGCGTCACGGCAACGCTGTCACGCGTGGTGCCGAACCGGCATCGCGGGCTGTACATGGGCGTCCAGCACACCTTTGGAGGGGTCTCGCGGGTCGTCTTCCCGCTCGCAGCGGGCGTTGCCATGGATCACCTGGGGCTGGGGTTCCCGTTCGTGCTCGCCGGCGTCCTTGTCCTCGCCACCTTGCCCCTGACCGCCTCCATGGAAGAGTATGCCGCCACGCGCACCCCTTCGGTCACGAAAACCGGCTAGTTGTCAGTAGGGTCGGCATATGCCGACTCCAGCCGAGCGCAAAGCGCTCCTTTTCTTCTCCGTCGTCCTGGTCCTCGGCGCTTCAACTCGTGCCTACAGGACCCTTCAAAGCCGGTCGCCGTCCGATGAGCGCGCCAGGTCCGCCCTCGAACGCCAGATAAAAGCCGCCGATTCCGCCCGCCGCGCCGGCCTCCGCAGGCCGAAGGGTGCGCGGAAACAGAAGGCCCCTCCGAGGCGCGTCGGACCGGTGGACATGGACGTGGCCACCGAGAAAGAGATCGAGGCCCTCAGGCATATCGGGCCAACGCTGGCTAGGCGGATTATCGCCGACCGCGATTCGTTCGGTCCGTTCGGCTCTATCGAAGGACTCCGACGCATAAAAGGCATCGGTCCCTCTATGGTAGAGAAACTCGACTCAAGCGTAACCTTCTCCCTTGTCCCGCGTCCTACCAACACAGTGATATCCAGGCGATCCGAGCGGCAAAAAGCACCCGGAAAGCCTCACCGGAGGGACATGCGTCCTTGACAGCTCCTGCCACCAAAAATGCGCCGCGTATCGGCGATCTGCTTTTGAGAGAAGGGCTGATCACCCAGGATCAGCTCAATAAGGCTCTCCAGGAGCAGAGACACAACGGCACGCGCGTAGGCTACAACCTGGTCAAGCTCGGTTACGTTAAGGAAACCGACCTCACCCGGATGCTCGCGCGCCAGCACAAGATGCCCGCTGTCGACCTGACGAAGTTCCAGGTCGATCCGCGTATTGCCAAGCTCATCCCCGGTGAGCTTGCCCTCAAGCATAGCGTGCTGCCGCTCAAGCGGGATGGCCGTACCCTCACGGTTGCCATGTCGGACCCGGCGACGATGTCGGTGCTCGACGATATCAAGTTCATCACCCGTCTCGACATTTTCCCGGTTATCGCCGGGGAGTTCACACTCCGGAACGCGATCACCAAGTTCTACGAGTCGGGCGAAGCCCAGATGGAGAGCCTGCTCTCCGATATCGCGGACAACGACGACATCGAAATCCTCGAGAGCGAAGCGGAGGAGCCGGCCAATGCCGGTGCGGCGCTCATCGACGAAGCGCCAGTCGTAAAGCTCATCAACGCAATCATGACCGACGCGCTCAAGAAGGGCGCTTCGGATATTCACTTCGAGTGCTTCGAGAAGGAGTTGCGGGTCCGCTACCGCATCGACGGAGCGCTCCAGGAAATCATGAAGCCCCCGATCAAGATGAGGCCCGCTCTGATCTCCCGCTTCAAGATTATGGCTAGCCTGAACATCGCTGAGCGACGCGTGCCCCAGGACGGGCGCATCAAGCTGAAGATCGGCAGCAAGGTCATCGATTTCCGTGTCTCCACCCTCCCTACTCTGTTCGGCGAGAAGGTGGTGCTCCGTATTCTCGACAAGGGCAACCTGACGCTCGACCTCGGGACGTTCGGCATCGAGCCCCGCGCCGAGCGCGAGCTGATGGAAGCGATCTCCAATCCCTACGGAATGGTGCTCGTCACCGGTCCGACGGGTTCGGGTAAGACGACGACCCTTTATTCGGCTCTCTCCAAGATCAACAACATCGACGTCAACATCATGACGGCCGAGGACCCGGTCGAATACAATCTGTTCGGTATCAACCAGGTGCTCGTCCGAACCGACATCGGCATGACGTTCGCCGCCGCGCTCAAGGCGTTTCTTCGTCAGGATCCGAACATCATCATGTTGGGAGAAATTCGAGACCTGGAGACGGGCGGAATCGCGATCAAGGCCGCGCTTACCGGTCACCTCGTGCTCTCGACGCTGCATACCAACTCCGCGCCCGAAACAGTGACCCGTCTCATGGACATGGGCATCGAGCCGTTCAACGTTGCCTCCGCGCTCAATCTGATACTGGCACAGCGTCTCGTGCGCCGTGTCTGCAGCAACTGCGCGGAAGCTTACAAAATGGACAAGGCCGAGGTCGCGGGCGCCAAGATCGGCGGCGGTGTAACACTTCGCGATTTGCACTTCACGGACATGGCGCTCAACGATGCGAAGACCCGCGCTACGGATGCGGCCAAGCCCTACATGGAGCGGATCACTCTCGATACCAAGATGGAAGATCTTCCGGTCTTTCGCGGAAAGGGATGCGAGCAGTGCGACGGCACCGGCCTGAAGGGGCGCCAGGGCATCTACGAAGTGATGTACATGACGCCTGCCCTGAGAAAGCTGATCATGCAGAGCGCCGGCGCGGCCGAGATCCAGAAGGTGGCCATCGAAGAAGGAATGCTTACCCTTCGCATGGACGGCTGGCTGAAGGTGCTCAAGGGGATATGCCCCCTCGAGCAGGTAGTCCGCGAGACAGCGGCTTGATCAACAACACTCGAATCGACACCCGATGACACTACCGTTCATAGACACATCTACGCCGTCCGGCGCGCCCCCTTCGACCGGAATAAATCTCCGCTCCCTGCTGGAGGAGATGGTATCCCGCAACGCCTCCGACCTGCACATCGTTGCGGGCGAGCGACCAAAGCTCCGCGTCGACGGCGACATCTCCAATTCGAGCGTCGACCACACGATGACGCCGAAGGACACGCTCCAGATCGCCTATTCAGTGTTGACGGAGCAGCAGAAGAAACGCTTCGAGCTCGAGGATGAGCTCGACTTCTCCTTCGGCATCCAGAACCTCGCTCGCTTCCGCGGCAACGTGTTCAAGCAGCGCGGCTGCGTCTCGATGGTGGTCAGACAGATCCCGTTCGCGATCAAGACTTTCGATCAGCTCGGACTCCCCGGCTCGATTGCCAAGATGGCGGAAAAGCCACGCGGACTCGTGCTCGTCACCGGTCCGACCGGCTCCGGTAAATCGACCACGCTCGCCGCGATGATCGACAAGATCAATCGCGAGCGTAAAGGCCACATCATCACCGTCGAAGACCCAATCGAGTTCATTCACAAGCACCAGAGCTGCATCATCAACCAGCGCGAGATCGGCAGCGACACCAAGTCGTTCGCCAACGCCCTCAAGTACGCGCTCCGTGAGGATCCGGACATCATCCTGGTTGGTGAAATGCGCGACCTGGAGACGATCGCCGCAACCCTGACGATCGCCGAGACAGGACACCTCGCGTTCGCGACGCTGCATACCAACTCTGCCGCCGAGGCGATCAACCGCATTATCGACGTGTTCCCGTCGCACCAGCAGTCGCAGGTTAGGGCACAGCTGGCGTTCGTGCTCGAGGGAATCGTAACCCAGACGCTGTTGCCGAAGGCGCAGGGGAAGGGCCGCGTGATGGCCGCCGAAATTCTCGTGGTCACGCCAGCGATTCGCGCGCTCATTCGCGACGACAAGGTCCACCAGATATACTCGTCGATGCAGGCCGGAAAGAAGTGGGGCATGCAGACGCTGAACGATGCGCTTTACCAACTGTATATGAACCGTGAAGTGACTGCGGACGAATGCCTGCGCGTGAGCGGCGACCCAACGGAGTTCCAGCGCATGATTGGCCAGCTGGATCCGGCAGATGAAGGCAAAACCGGCCAGCCGCCGTCCGGAAAGCCGGCGGCCACACGTGGGTCCGCACCGGGCTCCCCAGTTAGACGTTAGGAGAGGATTAGCAAATGGCTACGTTTACCTACACGGCGAGAGCATTCAACGGCGACCTGCGCACGGCTACCATCGATGCAGCGTCGCGCGATGACGTCATCTCGCAGCTCAGAAAACAGCGGCTCAGCGTCGTAAAGATCGACCAGGACGCGGTCAAGAAAATCGGCCGCGGATCGATCAAGACGCGCGACGTCGTCATCTTCACCCGCCAGTTCTCGACGATGATCAACTCCGGCCTGCCGCTGGTACAGGCCCTGACGATTCTCGCCGAGCAGACCGACAACAAGTCGCTGTCGGAA
This sequence comes from Gemmatimonadota bacterium, assembly GCA_030774675.1. Lineage (GTDB taxonomy): Bacteria > Gemmatimonadota > Gemmatimonadetes > Gemmatimonadales > Gemmatimonadaceae > UBA4720. Next base: position 41,639 of record JALYKQ010000079.1, read on the forward strand.
GTCACGAAGAAAGTGGTGTTCGACGTAGAGTCGGGTAACACCGTCGCGGATGCACTGTCCAAGCACCCGCGCGCGTTCACCAACCTCTACGTGAACATGGTCGCCGCCGGTGAAGCCGGTGGTATTCTCGACACCATTCTCATGCGCCTCGCGACCTTCCTCGAGAAGAACGACGCGCTGGTGAGAAAGGTGAAGGGAGCCATGATTTATCCGACGGTCATCATGAGCGTCGCGGGCATCGCTGTCGTGACGCTGCTGATCTTCGTCATCCCGGTGTTCGCCGGCATGTTCGCGTCGTCCGGCATGGCGCTTCCACTGCCGACCCGAATCGTCATCGGTGCCTCGGACTTCCTCAAGGCCTACTGGTGGGTGATCGGCGCGGCAATCATCGTCGGCGGATACTCGTTGAAGAAGTACTACGCCACGTCGAACGGAAAGCTGGCGATCGACCGTCTAATGCTACGCGTGCCGGTTCTCGGCGACGTCCTCCGCAAGTCGGCGGTGTCACGTTTCACCCGTACGCTCGGCACGCTCATCAGCTCCGGCGTAAGCATTCTTGAAGGGCTGGAGATTACGGCGAAGACTGCCGGCAACCGCGTCATTCAGGACGCGATCATGCAGTCCCGTTCCTCGATCGCTGGTGGTGATACGATCGCACAGCCGCTCCAGAAGTCGAAGGTGTTCCCACCCATGGTCATCTCCATGATCGCGGTCGGTGAGCAGACCGGTGGTCTGGACGAGATGTTGTCCAAGATCGCGGACTTCTACGACGAAGAAGTGGATGCCGCGGTGAGCAACCTCTTGTCACTGCTGGAGCCGATCATGATCGTGTTCCTCGGCGTCGTCGTCGGAGGCATGGTCGTGGCCATGTACCTGCCGATCTTCGACATGGTCAACGCGGTGCAGTAGACAGTCAACCGCAACACAAACAAAATGGCCAGCCTCCAGAGGCTGGCCATTTTGTTTGTACATAAGCCACCGGTAAGCCTTCTACCACATGATTCCGACGGTAACCGGAATGAAGCTCATGGTGCCGTTGTCCACCGTCACCCGGTGGTAGCGCGCTTCGGCGAACGTCTCGAAGCTCGTGCTGAGCGGGATCTTGATGCCGCCGCCAATGTTGAAGCCAAAACGATTCTCGCCCGCACTGCCGCCGCCGGTCAGGTCGACGTTCGTGCGGTAGAGACCGGCCCCGCCAATGATGTACGGCGAAAAGCTGATGCCTGGCAACGCATAGACGAGGTTACCCGTGAAGGCGGGAATGTTGACGTTGCCGTCAACGTTTTTCAACCCGAACTGATTGTAAGCTGCTTCCACGCGAACTCCGATTGGCGTGAGCATCGGCTTGTAGCCAACCGCCAGCGTGACGTTGTATCCGGTGTTCGCAATGTCGCTCAGATCGCTGGTCGGGAACGCTATGCCGGCCGCGGCGCCAATCTGGAACGGATTCGAGGAAAATTGCGCGGTTGCACTATGTGCGGCCGCAGAAATCGCCATCGCCGCTGCAGCAGCAGGAAGAATGAATCGGTTCACTGTATCTCCAATGGTATGGATGACGCGTAACCTAAACGGGCGCCCATACCAGCTACTACCCCTCGAGGGACTTGCGTTTTGAAGTGCACGCCATTCCGTTCGCGCAAATTCAAAGTGGATTATGGATGAGCTCCTGGCATGTAGCGCGTCGGCTCGAGAACCGTTCAGACCGCCGCGCGCAGCAGCGAATCCAACTGGTCGAGATCAGCCGCACTCAGCTCCCACGTCGCAGCCGCCGCGTTTGCACGCACCTGTCTCCTCGACGTCGCTCCGGCAATCACCGAGGCCACGACGCGATGGGCAAGAAGCCACGAAAAGGCGAGCTCGAGCAACGTGTGGCCCTTTGACTCTGCGAAATCGATGAGCGCTTCGACCTTGTCGAGATTCTCCTCGGTCAGCAGCTCCCTGTATCGTTCGAACTTCGCCACCCGTGTATTCCGCGGAATCGTCTGCCCCTTTCGGTATTTTCCCGTCAACAGGCCACTCTTGAGCGGGAAGAAGGGAAGAAACGCGAGACTCTGTCGCTCGCATTCGGCAAGCACTTCCTCTTCCGGCTCGCGATGGAGCAGACTGTACTCGTTCTGGACGCTGACGAAACGAGCCGAACCCCGTCGTGAATCGCTAACGGCGCGCGCCTCACGCAGCTGTGGGGCGGAAAAGTTCGAGCAGCCGATCTCGCGCACCTTGCCAGCTTTCACCAACTCATCGAGCGCACCCAGCGTCTCGGCGATCGGTACGTCGGAATCCGGAACATGCTGCTGGTAGAGATCGATGTAATCCGTTTTGAGTCGCCGGAGACTCGCGTCCAACGCTTTGCGTACGTACTCTGGCCGTGCGCCTTGTCCCTGACCCTCCACCTCGCGGCCGAACTTGGTGGCGATGATAACCTGAGATCTGCGGCCCCCGAGGAACCGGCCGAGTAGCTCTTCGCTCTTGCCGTTGGCATACGTATCGGCGGTGTCGAAAAGGTTGATCCCCGTCTCGAGAGCTGCGTCGATCACCTCCTCGGTTTGCTTCTCGTCGATGCGAGCGCCGAAATTGTTGCAGCCGATCCCGACAGCCGCCACCGAAAGCGAGCCGATCTTTCGTTGTTCCACTGGCTCCGTTAAACGGCTGCGGTTTCTCCCAGCTCGACGCGAGTCGTCTCTTCGTCCGGGCGCTCTCCCAAGAACTCGACCCACTGCTTCTTGAGGTGCGGATAGTGTTTCGATGCTTCGACCAGATCGATGAAGCACCCGATGGTTGTCTCGAACCAGTTCTGGAGCTTGCTGTCTGCAATTCGGCCCGCGGGGTCGAACGCTTGATGCGCCTGCGCCAACGCGAACATATCAGGGTAGACGCGCGCCCCGAGGTGCTCCAGGGGCTGCCGGAGTGCCCAGAGACCAATCTTCCCGCCGGTCATCGAGGGAGACGCGGCGATCAGGAATGCCTGCTTGCCGTTGAAAGGTTGGGGACGGAAGCGCGACGTCCAGTCGATAGTATTTTTGAGCACGCCGGGCATCGAAGCGTTGTACTCTGGCGAGGCGATGATGAAACCATCGGCGGCCAGAAGCTTGTCGTGCAGGCGTTGCGCTCCGGCTGGAATTCCCGCCGCAACCTCGACATCCAGGTCGTAGGGCGGACATTCGAAATCGGCCATCGTCGCCCGCTCGACTGAGCCGCCCTTCTCCTGGACAACCGCGGCCGCGAGCGAAGCGAGCTTATCGTTCATCGATCCCTCTCGCATGGAGGCGCCGAAAACGAGGAGCCGCACCGAGCAGCGTTGTTCAATTGCCATTTCGTGCCTCTTCTTTTTTGTGCGCGGCGAGTCGCGCATCCGATTGATCAGTCACATTCGAAGCAATTCGCGCACCCTCCGAAGCGCCTCAGCACCGGCGGAGCCTGCGGAGATCGGGGATTGATTCGGGAGCTTCGATGGTCACGACGCGCGACTCGTCAGCGCGAGAGACGGCCCCTCGCTGGTGGGCCGGCTACGACCCCTGCTCCGAGCGCACATGCTGCGACGTCAGCAGCAGATTCAGATTGACAAGCCCGCTGCCGGGACGCCTGGTCGGAAAAGAATCCACCCACTTGCAGCCCCACCCCATCCCAGCAGAGCGAACGCACTTCGCCCGAGGGCAACGACTTGCAGAACGCCACTCCTCGCGGCAGCTCGCTCGGCGCGTAGGCGAGATGACGCACCGCACCCTGATAGCAGTACGGCATTCCCGACAGAGACGCGACGTCGCACCGCTTCCGAATGCCGGCATATTGAAACGAGGCCGCTCCCGACGCGTTCCTGCCGAGCCCGACATAACAGGCGCGGATCAGTTGCGCAGAGGCAGCGGCGTCGCACACCTGACCGGCTTTCCGGTAGTCCTGCCTGAGCGCCGGAAGGATGAGGTCGGCCTGCAGCTCGTAGCACTGCAGGCGATATCGTTCGGGTGTTGCATCGCAAGGGTAGTGCAGATCGTTCGGCTTGAAGAGTACAACGGAGCTAGCTGGCATCGAATGGCGGTGCATGCCGAACGAGCCGTCGCCGAATGTCTGCATCCGCGCGCCCATGTTGTGCTCCATGAACACTCCGCTGTAGCAGCTCCGCTGATCCCAATCCCCGGCGAGCCGATCACAGTCCTTGAGCGACGCATTGACGTCGTAGCGGTGATACATCATCAAACCGTGCCCAGTCCCGTGCAGGCAGTCGAACAGGCGGAACTGCTCCTGGGTGCCGCGCAACCCGTCACAGGGAGCTAGCAGCACGGTCTGCGCGAGCGGCATCCCGACCCGCGCGTCGAAGTAACGTTGCAGGATTCCGTGATAACAGCCCGATTGATACCTGTCGTCGCACTGCGAGAGCAATCGCGTTGCGGTTGCCGGCGTCGATCGGACCGCGTATCCGAGGGCGTGGGCGAGTGGATGCCCGAGTAGAACCAGTGATGGATCCTTGTGGATGACGTAATCGAGCGTGCCCATCGCGACCGCGATGTTGCCGGCGGATGAGAGCGACGCGATGCCATCGCCGATGCAGGTGGAGTAGGCGTCGATCGAACGAGTCACCTGCGGTACGCACAGCTTGAGCAGTGAGTCCGCGACCAGAGCCGAGTCGGACACGGGCCGGCTGGGCTTGGTGGGCGCTGTTGCCAGGGTGTCCGCGCGGACCTCGGACATCACTGCGTGGCCGCTGTGCTGCGCATGGGCACTCGTTGCGGTCGCGGCAAGCACAACGAGGGCCAGAGATGCGGCGAGGCGAGGCCGCGGACCTCCTCGCAAATGAATTATCACAAACGGAGTATGACCGCGCGCGCCTTGAGATTCAACCGCGCGGACATGTGGCGTAGAGCGCCGCGCTATCGGAAAAAGCATCCTTGAATTTCGGAATCGTCTCCGATGGAGACGCGCGGGCGCTCTACTCCAGACTCAGGCTGCGGTTCAGAGCGGTGGCAACATAGACCATGTCTATGCTCTTGAGGAACTCGTGCCACGGTGGGGGAGCGCGAAACGCCATTCTGCCCGAAGCATCTTCCCAGACAGGTACCACGACGCCGGGTATATCGACCGCCGCGGCGCTCCGCTGAAAAGCTTCCTGAATGCGGGCCTGCTCCGCCGGCGATCGCATCCCGAACGACCGGTCCACCGGGACGATGATCACGTCCTGGCCTTCGCGTCGCAAATGGGCCACCTGAAAGGTAGGCATTGTATCCATGCGCTTTCTTGCAGATTCTCCCATTGGTGTTATAGCAGCCTCTCCCATGTGTCATAGAGGTTTTCACAGTTCGGGTAGATGGTCAATGTCGGTTCTCTATCATCCAACTGTCGATTTCCTATCACCCCCGACTTAACGCCTTCCACCCAGGGACGACAGCGCTACCTTCCTTGGCATGAAGAAGGTCGTTGGACTACTGGCGGTGCCGTTGATTGTGGCGTGCACCGAACAACCTACGTCCGGAGGGGCTTCCGAAGCCGGTGGCACACTCGTCATCTCCACGACAGCGGACCCCGGAACTCTCTTCCCTCCGTTCGGGATCAGCACCCAGGCCAAGCAGATCACCGAGCAGATTTACGACTATCTCGCTGATGTTGGGCCGGAGATGGATACGCGGGACGAAACCAAGTTCCGTCCCGCGCTCGCCGACCGCTGGCGATGGTCGAGCGATTCGCTGATGCTGGCGTTCCACATCAATCCGCTGGCGAAATGGCACGATGGCAAAGACGTCACAGCACGAGACGTCCAGTTTACCTTCGCGCTCAACAAGAACCCCGCTGTTGCGAGCAGGGTGTCGAGCGACCTCGCGAACATCGACTCGGTCACAGTTACCGATTCCCTCACCCCGGTGTTCTGGTTTCACAAAAGATCACCGCAGCAATTTCTCGATGCCGCGGCCCAGATGCTCATCCTTCCCGCCCACCAGCTCGAACGGATTCGAGTGGAATCGCTGCGCCAAGCCACGCCGCCACCAATCGGGAGCGGTCGCTTCCGTCTCGCCAGCTGGAATAAGGGGGTGTCTCTCGAGATCGTGGCTGACACATCGAACTATCGCGGACGAGCAAAGCTGGATCGCGTGATCTGGACTGTCGCTCCCGAGTTCCCGACAGCCGTGATGAGACTCATGGGAGGAGAGGCGGACCTCTTCGATGCACTCCGTCCCGAGAATCAGAGGGAGCTGACGCGCCATGCCACCCTCAGAGCAACCACACTGCCGGGGATGGACTACGCATTTCTGCGGTTCAATCTTCGAGACCCGGCGGACAAAAGGCGGGCTCATCCGCTCTTCAGCGATCGCAATCTCCGACGCGCGATCGCGATGTCACTCGATCGCCTCACGCTCGCGCGCAGCGTCCTCGACACGTTCGCGTTGGTGCCGGTCGGCCCAGTCGTGCGCGCGTTTCCAACCACCGATCCGCGAGGGGCGCAACTGCCGTTTGATTCCGTGCGAGCAAACCAGGTCCTCGACTCGCTCGGCTGGCTCCGCGGCGGAGCGAATGGCATGCGGGCGAAAAACGGTAGGCCGTTGGCCTTTGCCGTCACGATACCGACGTCGAGTTTGAACAGGGTCCGGATGGGGCCCTTGATTCAGGAACAGCTCCGGCGGATCGGGATTCGCGTGGAGCTGGAGAATCTCGAGAGTTCAACGGTCGAAGCCAGAGAAGCCCAGGGAAAGTTCGACGCCGCCCTGGATGGGTGGATCATGCCATCGAGCCTGGACGCGATACGCGGGGCGTGGACCACCGACGCAATTGGGCGTAACGGGGTGAACTACGGGTCGTACAGCAACCCCAAATTTGATGCGCTCCTGGACAGCGCGCTGGCGTCGAGCCCGGCGGACGCCCGGGAAAAGTTCACCCGGGCTTATGCCGTAATCAATGAAGATGCGCCCGCGGTGTGGCTGTACGAGCCCAAAAAGATCATAGGGCTCCACCGGCGGATCCGGACCGCGCCAATGCGTCCCGATGCCTGGTGGTTTTCGCTTGCCGATTGGTCCATACCGCCCTCAGGGCGAATCCTTAGGGATAAGCTCCCAGCCCGTCGTTAACCCATTGTAGGGCCGCTTAACTATTGAGAGGTGACATGAAATCGCCCCTCCGGTGATATGAAACAGGCATTTCGAAAAGACTCCAATAGTTGCATTTTATAGCACGAAAATCTCCCCAAAACGGGCCACTAAATGATCCGGCATCAGGTCTATTTCGATAACCTCGGTTCCATGAAGGAGGACAGCGCCTCCTGGCGGTCCGTATTCGCCGGACTCTCTGTTCTACGGCTTGTGGACACTTTGGCGGACGGCGGATCGCCCCTCAATCCGGCTGGCTGGGCGCAGCTTCATAGCGTCCGGACGGCGATTGAAACCCTGAGCGAGGGTGATCCCGTTCGGGGCGTCCTGACCGCGGTTTTCGAGGAAGTGACCAAGCGGGGCGCCATCGACGACACTGTCTGCGCATCGCTCTTGGCCTACGGCCGCTCCCTGGACTACGAGGCGAGCTGGGGGCTGGCCACCGACGTTTTTTCGACGGTTGCCAAGCTTGCCCGCCCCGAAAAGAATCCGCGGCTAGCCGTCGAGGCGAACGTCGCCGTCGGTGGTGCTGCCCGACGCAATGGTGACTGGGACACCTCTGCCCGCGCCTACTCGCAAGCCGCGTACATCGCTGACACACTGGGCGATAAACCCGGTGTTCTCACGGTGCAAGTCGGTATCGCCAACACCTACATGGTGAAGGGAAACCTGCCGCAGGCGCAGACGATTCTGGACGACGTAATCGTTCAAGCCCGTGATCTAAACCTGCCGGAGATTCAGGGAATGGCGCTGCATAGCCGCGCGGTTATTGCGCAGAAACGAGGCAACCACACGGAGGGCCTGAAACTGGCCTACGATGCCCTCCAACATACTATGAATCCGGCCACAAGAGATTTTGTCCTCGAAGACATCGCAGCGATTTTCACCGATTTTGGAATGCGAGGCTCCGCGCGCGATGCCCACCTCATCCTCGCCGCCACCGCCCAAACGAAACTCGTGCGCTGGACAGCCACTATAAACTTGATGGAGCTGGCGAGCGTGGATGGAATGGAAAACGTGTTTGACTCATATGCACGCGAACTAGCGTCTGTCGAGTGCGGCCCGTGGGTGCGTTCGCATTTTCTCCTCTTCCTCGGAGAGGGTCAGCATCGCCTCGAGCGCTTTGAGCAGGCGGAGGAGACTCTACAGGATGCCGTTGCGTTTGCCGCTTCCAATCAATTTCATGAAATCGAGTTCAGGGCACAGTCGGCCCTCGCTGCGGTTCGCTCGGCGGCACGACGGACCTCTACTTTCGCCGCCACGCCCACATGGGTGCCGGACGACGTCGCGTCAGTCGTCCGGGCAATCTCTGAACTCCGCAAGACGACCGCAGCTACCGGATAGATTACGGCGGCAGCAGTCGGTTCGTCTCGCGCTGCGATCCTCTTATTGCCCTCAGCAGGTCTGTGACCCGTTGGTCATGGGGCAGCTTGCGTCGTTCTTCGGAGCAGTCATGTCCGAGCAAGCGGTTAGGACGACGGAAGCGATGATGGCGGTGGCGATGAGAAGGCGGCGGCGGATCATTGGAGTGTCTCCTGACAAAGGGAAAGGTGCGTTACGGGATTGAACCCGCCTCAACGTACCGCCCCACGCAGCCTCCGAAATGGCGTTTTCTTATCAGAAAATGCCTGTTTCGTATCAAAAACAGCGCTTTTCTTATCATTTCCTCTCGCGCTGCAGAGGTTTCGCCCACAAGTTTCATAGAATCATGAGCTCGACTGCCCGTTGAGCATCGCTGCGTTCCTGCCCACGCGACTCCTCACGCACGTCAGGCACGTCTTCGCTGACGAGGCCGAGCTGTCGGTCGCGGCTTCCTGGGAGGAGCTTGAATCCTTCATCCGCCGTAAGCCGGTAAGTGTCGTCATCCTCGATCCTTCGGCCGACGGAATCATGAACGTGAGCGCGGTCGCTGGTCTTCTGAAGCGCTACCCATCGCTCCCGCTCATAGCTTACGTCTCGCTCAACGCTCCGGCGTTTAACGCGGTTGCCCAGCTCGGCCGCCTCGGGCTCGAGGACGTCGTGCTCCACCACTTCGACGACGCGCCGGATCGATTTCGCGAGCGGGTCGAGCAGGTGGAGGGGAACGCCCTGACGCACAGCGTGAT
>JALYKQ010000080.1 GCA_030774675.1 Gemmatimonadota bacterium
GTACGAGATCTTCGCCGACGGTTTCGCCGGGGCGACCAAGCAGCCGGATGCGGCGGCGCACCGTCCCACGGGCATCGCGCAGGGACTTGATGGCGCACTCTACATCACGGACGACAAAGGTGGCCGCGTCTGGCGTGTGGTCTACAAGGGGACGACTGCCCGGTAGCGTGAGGTTGACCGCGGGCCTGTAACCCCAGCCCACGCGTGTCGTCTAGATACCGAGTCGAGCGACGGCCTTACTGGTCCGCCGCTGCTCGCATCTACCCGACCAGGACAATCAAATGACCAAATCCCCAATCCGCACCGGCCTCCGCACGGTTACGGGCGCGGTAATCACGGTAATCGCGTCCCTCACGGGCTGCGGTGGCGGGCACCACCTCGCCGAGTATCCGTTCTCGAGCCGGACGTTGGCGGTCGTCTACATCGCGCCCCCGGCTCCGGAGCTCCTCACGAGTCATTACGATCTGCGGAATTCCCAGAACGCCGTCGAGGCAGTGGTTCGAGCGGGCGCAGATGTCGCGCGCGAGCGCGAGGGACGCCGGGCGAACGCCAGACTCGATAGCGCCACCGCCCGGATAAACATTCCTACCGTTCTGGCCCAGCGAACCCTCGAGAGAGCGAGCCGCTATCTTGGAACCCGCCCGATCGCCGACGAGCACGCTGCCGACTATCTGATGGAAGTCCGGATGGAGAGATTCGGCATCAACGCCAAGGCGGACGAAGCCGCGTACCTGTTCACCTACGCTGAGGCGGTGTTGATCGATCGCCGCACGGGACGGGAAATCTGGAACATCAACGTCCACGGACGTGATCGGCTCACTCCCTATGTGGAGAGCTCGAGCCGGATTCCCGGGTCCGTAATTACCGCCAGCACGCTTGGCTCGGTCAGCGTCGCTGACTTTCAGGGAGCGCTCAATCAGTTGATGGACCTCTCTTCGAACACAATCACCAACGAGCTCCGGTCCGCGCTGAGAGACGTCCGCAACAAATAGCGGGGAGGACCACAACCGTACGGCCAAATCAGTGGCGGGAGGCTCGGGCATTGTCTCTTGCCGCCAACCCGAGTTAGCCGTACGTTCGCTGGGCTCAGCATTCGCCGAGCGAAAGCCGTCGGTCACCTCAAACGGGGGGTCCAATGCCCACGCTGCAACGCTCCACCAGCATCGCCATTTGCCTGTGCGCTGCTGTCCTCGCCGGATGCGCCAAAAAGGACGAGGCCGCCGTAGATACGTTGAGCATGATGGCGTCCTCGACCACAACGAACACCATGCCCGCGAACACCATGCCCGCTGCTGCCGGCTCAGTGAACCTCGCCGATGTCGCCGGCAAGTGGAACATGCGGTCCGTCCCGACAAGCGGGACCGATACTTCCGCCACGACATATGTGCTCACCGCGACCGGGAACACGTCGGGTTGGACCATCAAGTTTCCGGGACGCGCGGCAGTGCCGGCGAAAGTCAGGGTCGACGGCGACAGCATCATGATCGACGCTGGACCGTATCCAAGCGTACGCCGTAAGGGGGTCCAGGTCCTTACCAACACCGTGAGTCGCCTTCAAGGCGGAAGCCTCGTGGGCACCACCAGCGCGCACTATAAGGTTAAGACGGCGGATTCAGTGCTCACGCTCACCAACACCGGAACACGCGCGCAGTAGAAGGAGCACGACCATGTTCAGACCAAAAGGACCGGCGTGCCAGAGCTGCGGAATGCCGCTCAGCAAGGATCCCCGGGGCGGTGGAACCAACGCCGACGGCAGTCTCACCAGTGAGTACTGTAGTCATTGCTATCAAAAAGGTGTGTTCACACAGCCGAACATCACCGTCGCGGAGATGACGACGCTCGTCGAGGGGAAGCTCCGCTCCATGCACTTCCCCGGCTTCCTGGCAAAAAGGTTTGCGAAGGACGTTCCAACGCTCCGCCGGTGGAGAAAGCAGGCATCGCGTGCAGCTGGTCAGCCTGACACGGCCCTCGAGGTCAGGGCAGGCTGAGTACGTCGCCCGCTACGTAGCTTGACGTAGAGCGCCTAGCCTTTGGGCGGCGCATAGTTGGATCAGCAAGGCTAGCGACCGCGCCACCACGGGCGGCGCTAGCTCCACTGGTCACACGGAGGCCGTCATGACCACCGCCAAATGGCTTCAAGGATATGATGAGGGTGTCCCTGCAACGCTCGAACCTTACCCCGAGCGCACGTTGCTCGATTACCTCTCGGAATCGGCACGCAACTGGCCCGATCGGCCCGCGTTGTTGTTCAAGGGATCGACGATCAGCTACGATCAGCTCGAGAGGGAGAGCGATTCGCTCGCCGCCGCGCTGCACCAAATTGGCGTGAAGCGCGGCGACAGGGTGGCGCTATGCCTGCCCAACTGCCCGCAATTCATGATCGCCGAGTTTGCCGCGTGGAAAGCGGGAGCAATCGTCTGCCCGTTCAATCCGACCTACACTGAGCGTGAAATGAGCGAGGCGCTGCGCACAACCGGTGCGCAGACTCTCGTCGTGCTGAATCGATTCTATGACAAAGTCAAAGCGATTCAGGAGGGAACGTCACTCAAGCGCGTCGTCGCCACCGGTATCAAGGAATACCTGCCGCCTCTTCTTCGCATCGCTTTCACGTTGCTCAAGGAGAAAAAGGAGGAAGAGAGGATCTCGCTCCAGTCGGGCGACTATCGGTTCGCCGATCTGGTATGGCGCTTCCGTCGTGCCCCGCGCCCGCCGGTACGTGTCTCCCCCGACGACCAGGCCGTTGTTCTCATGAGCGGAGGTACGACCGGCACCCCCAAGGGAGTAGTCGGAGTGCACCGTGGAATGGTCGTGGCTGGCCTTCAGCTCCAGGCGTGGCTCCGCCCAGCGATGCAGGAATGGACCGACAGGATCATGCTCCCGCTACCGCTCTTCCATACCTACGGCAACACCGGTGTGCAGAGCCTCGCGCTGATCAATCACAATCCCATCGCGCTGATTCCAAACCCTCGGGAGATCCGCGATCTGCTCAAGGAAATCATCGAAGTCAGACCCTCGTTCATCTGCACCGTCCCGACGCTGCTCCACGGGATCATGAATCATTCGATGGCGCGCGAGGGGAAAGTGGATTTCAGCTCGATCAAGCTGTGCTTCTCCGGTGCGGCGCCGCTCATGGCAGAAACGAAGAAGAGATTCGAGGAGCTGACCGGTGGGGTCATCGTCGAGGGCTACTCGCTCACAGAGGCGCAGATGGCGGTAATCGCCAATCCGGTGCGCGGGGCTAACAAGATCGGATCGGTGGGCATGCCGCTTCCCGATGTTCACGTGCGCATCGTGGATGCGGACGACGGGACGACGTCAGTCGCTCAGGGCGAGGTTGGCGAGATTGTCATCCGCGCCCCGCAGCTGATGCAGGGCTACTGGCAAAAGCCGGATGAGACGAAAGAGATGATCCGGACCAATGCTCGGGGCGAGCGACTGCTCTACACCGGCGACCTCGGCTACCTCGACGAGGATGGCTACGTCTTCATCGTTGATCGCAAGAAGGATCTTATCAAGACGTGCGGCTTTCAGGTGTGGCCGCGAGAGATCGAGGAAGTCATCTCAGCGCACCCGGCCGTCGCTGAGGTGGGCGTCGTCGGCCTGCCGGACAAGATGCGGGGCGAGACGGTGAAAGCGTGGATCGTCCTGCGGGCCGACCAAAACACCTCTGGCGCGGAGCTCAAGGCGTTTTGCCGGGAGAGGCTCGCGCCGTACAAGGTGCCCGGAAAATACGAGTTCGTGACGGAGCTGCCGAAGACACAGGTTGGGAAGGTGCTGCGCCGGGTTCTGCGCGAGCAGGCTGCGGAGAGCGAAGAGACCGTTGAAGCTGGGGCCACCACATAAGAGCCGTTACGCGCTACCCGTTGGCCGTTGCCCGTGCCCGTTACCCGCTTCCCGCTACCCGCGTCCCGCTTCCCGCTAGGTGCAGCGCCGGAAGCCGGGACTCGATCTCCGCTCGTTGCGATTCGAGCCAGGGTGGAAGCACCAGGTGCTCGCCGAGTGATTTCGGATCCTCGTCGACGGTAAAGCCCGGTCCATCGGTAGCCAGCTCGAAGAGAACGCCGCCCGGCTCGAGGAAGTAGACGGACTTGAACCAGAACCGGTCGATGACCTCGGTCGGGCGCCGGTGTGCACGCTCGATTCTCGCGCGCAGTTCGAGCTCGGTTGCGTCGTCCGGTACTCGCCACGCCACGTGATGGACTCCGCCGGTTCCCCATTTGCCGCGCTCAGCGTCGGGAATCTCCCGAATCTCCACGTACCGCCCCGATCCGCCACCCCCTATATCGAAGCCCGTCCACTCGTTCTCGACCCCCACGTCAACAAACCCAAGGACCCCCGTCAGAAAGCTCGCGGTGAGCGCGACATCGCGCTCCCACAATCGCACCGAATGAAGCCCGCGAATCTGTCGCTCGGCGGGAACTGGACTGTCCGCCCACGGCGAGAATTCACGGTCGTCGCCGCTCTCGTGGAGCGTCAGCGGCAAGCCGTGCGGATCGGTGAACGGAAGCGCTGAAGTGCGGCGCCTGATCTCGATCTCGCCGACAGCAATGTTGTGCTCGGCAAGCCGCTCCGCCCAGTAATCGACGGTTCCAAGTGGGATCGCCAGCGAGACTTCCATCGCGAGCCCGACACCGGGGCGCGCTGGCGGCATCTCCGGCCACGGAAAGAAGGTGATGTCAGTTCCGGGGTGACCCGCGCCATCGGCGTAAAAGAGGTGATAGGTGTCGGGCGAATCCTGATTCACGCTCTTCTTGACCAGGCGCATCCCGAGCACGCCCGAATAGAAGTCGACGTTGTCCTGCGCATCGCCGGCGATGCAGGTGATGTGATGGAGTCCGGTTACCTGGGACATGATGAGGAGACTAAGGGGCGAGCAGCGTTATGGCCAGCTCATCCTCGTGAGCTTCTGGCAACCCGCATCTGCGTCGTTCTAAGTTGACCTTTTTCTCGCGAGCGCAAGAACGGCAGAGGTCGCCTTACGGCTTGAGCCCCCTCGTTGCCAGCTCGTCTTCCAGACGCGCTGCGAAGTCAGCGACGCTAATGATCTCCTGCTTCTTCCCCGCTGCTCGCACTCTCAGCGCGATCGAGTCCGACTCGGCTTCACGCTTCCCGACAACTGCCATGTAAGGGATTTTCATCATCTCCCCTTCGCGTATCCGGTAGTTCAAGGTGTCGGAGCGATCGTCGAGATGGACGCGAACCCCGCGTGCCTTGAGGCGATCGACCACCGACTCCGCGAATCCCTTCAGCTCGTCGGCAATCGGAATGACCCGCACCTGCTCGGGCGCGAGCCAGAGCGGGAACGCGCCGGCGAAATGCTCGATGAGTCCGCCGACGAAACGCTCCATCGAGCCCACCAGAACCCGGTGCAGCATGATCGGGCGGTGCGGCGTGTTGTCTGGGCCGGTGTACTCGAGCCCGAATCGCTCGGGGAGATTGAAGTCGAGCTGCACGGTGGGGCCCTGCCATTTGCGGCCGATCGCGTCGATCAGCTTGAAATCGAGCTTCGGCCCGTAGAATGTCCCGCCTCCTTCGTCGTATGTGAACGACTGGCCACGCTTGTTCAACGCATCCGCTAGCCTCTTCTGCGCATCCTCCCACAGCTCGGGACTCCCGAGCGCCTTATCGGGCCGGGTAGCGAGCTCGATCGTGTATGGATAGCCGAAGGTCTTGAGCATCTCGTCGCAGAGATCGAGGAGCCGGTCGATCTCCGCGGGCACCTGCTCCAGCGTGCAGAAGATGTGGGCGTCGTCCTGCGTGAATCCGCGGACCCGCATCATCCCGTGCAGCGTACCACTCCGCTCGTATCGGTACACCGCGCCGAATTCGGCGTAGCGGATCGGCAGATCGCGATACGATCGCTGGTGCGACTGATAGATGACGATGTGCCCCGGGCAGTTCATAGGCTTCGGACGATAACTCGCACCCTCGACGTCCATCGCGCCGAACATGTTCTCCTTGAAATTCTCGAGGTGACCGGAGATCTGGAACAGCTTCTCGCTTACGATGTGGGGCGTGTAGACGAGCTGGTAACCGTGACGAAGAATCAGGCCCTTTTCATACTCCTCGATCTCATTCCGGATGATCGAACCCTTCGGGTGCCACAGGATGAGTCCCGGTCCGACACGCGCATCCGTCGAGTAGAGATCGAGCTGATGCGCGAGGGTGCGGTGATCACGCCGCTTCGCTTCCTCCAGCCGATGGAGGTGCTCTTCCAGATCCTCCTTCTTCCAGAACGCGGTCGCGTAAATGCGCTGGAGCATTTGTCGGTGCTCATCACCGCGCCAGTAGGCCCCGGCGGTGTGCAGCAGCTTGAAGTTCTTCAGGTACGACGTGTCCGGCACGTGCGGACCTTTGCACAGGTCGATGAACGGCCCGTCCGTGTAGGTCGAGATGATCTCCTCGTCAGAGAACTCGCGGAGACGCTCGAGCTTGAGTGGATCGTCGGAGAATCGCTTGCGCGCTTCGTCCTGTGAGACTTCTTCGCGCACGAAGGGGAACTTCTCGGCGATGACCTTCTTCATCTCGCCCTCGAATACCTCAAGGTCTTCCGGAGTGAATGGCTGTTCGACCTCGAAATCGTAGTAGAAACCGTCCTCGATGGCAGGGCCGAAGCCGATCTTTGCCTTAGGTCGGAGGCGCCGCACGGCGGTAGCGAGGATGTGTGCGCCCGAATGCCTCAGCACTGCAAGAGACTCAGGGTCTTTCTCGGTGAGAACTCTGAAATCGCCGCCCTTTCTGAGCGGCGTGTTGAGATCCACGACTTCGCCATCTACCTGGACCGCGATCGCATCGCGCAGCAGCCGGGGGCCGATGGATGCGACGATGTCGCGCGGCAGAGCGCCTTCGGGTGCTTCACGGGTGGCGCCGTCGGGGAGCCTCAGCGTCAACATTTTTTGGTATGATTTCGAGTACTGCGGATGGCCTTTATTTTGCTCCCCGTTAAGGTATCGTTTGCAGATACCCTTCGCCACAGGCCCTCTATGTCCCCCTTCCGTTATCGTGACGAGCTACCGTACATCTACGCTGAAGAAGAAGAAGAAGAGGAATCTTCTGCACGCAGCGCACTCTACATCGCCATCGGCGCCGCAGCCGGCTTCGCGGCGGGCGTACTCATGGCGGAGCGATTCGGAGGCTTCAAGGGATTGACCGAAAGGATCAAGGACACGTTCGGCGCCGGCGGTACCGGCGAAGAGGAAGAGGAGTTCGATTACGAGGGATTGGACGACGACGAGTTCGATCCCGATCTCGACGACGACGAGCTGGAGCCGTCGAAGGCCTCGCTCGAGGGCGGCGAAGAGCTCGAGGAAAGGGTTCTCGAAGCCTTCAGGAATGATCCCATTCTCAGCGAGCGCGCGATCGACATCGGCGCAGTCGAAGACGGAATCATCGAGCTCACGGGCTGGGTAAACTCCGATGACGAATCACACCAGGCAGTAGTGATCGCCCGCGGAGTGCCGGGCGTCGAGACCGTCGTAAACAGGGTCGCGATTCGAAGCGACGAAGACCTCTTCGACGATGCGGCCCACAAGTACCAGGATGGTGAGCCGCCTTTCACCGAGCGCCACTGGGAGGGCCAGCAGGTAGGAACCGGTCGTCGCCGCCAGGGGAACTCAACGGAGATCGACCGTCATGCCGATCCACGCAACGTATTGGAGGATCGCTCACTCAAGGAGGACAGAGCATTCATGGCAGCTGCTGAAGACATTCCAGACGCGGCGGAGCGCCGCACCAAAGCAAAAAAAGTCGCCCGTGGTGGACGCAACGATGGCTCACCGGTGGCCCCGAGTGGCGTTCCGAAAGCGGATCACGTCGCTGATCCTGAGAACGCTCCGGCCGACCTTCCGAGGCCGCAACCCAACTCTTAGTAGCGCCGTCTCTCCGTCGCCAGGGTAAGTCGCTCGGTCTTACCCGTGAAAATGGCGCCCGTTAACTTGCGCCGGAGATGAGCACAACACAGGACCTTCACGATCTGCCGGCGCAGTACGACCCCGGCCAGACCGAGCGCGCCATCTACGAGCGCTGGGTGGAGGCCGGAATTTTTTCCGCCGACGAGAAGCGCAGCCGGCGAAACGGCGGAGACCGCGATCCTTTCGTGATCGTGATGCCCCCTCCCAATGTGACAGCGGTGCTCCACATGGGGCACGGCCTCAACAACACCGTCCAGGATGTGCTCGTCCGCTGGCGGCGGATGGTCGGCGACGAGGCGCTCTGGGTTCCGGGCACAGACCACGCCGGTATCGCCACCCAGAACATCATTGAGAAGCAGCTCGCCGCCGAGGGCAAGACGAAGTCAGACCTCGGGCGCGCGGCGTTCGTGGAGCGCACAATCGCGTTCGTCGAGGAGACCGGCGGCGAGATTCTGCGGCAGCTCCGCGCGATCGGAGCGTCGGCCGACTGGAATCGCACTGCCTACACCTTGTCGCCGGAGCTGTCGCGCGCGGTACGTGAGGCGTTCGTCCAGCTCTACGAGCGCGGGCTCATCTACCGCGGACACCGCGTCATCCACTGGTGCCCCCGCTGCCTCACCTCACTGAGCGACGAGGAGGCACAGCACGGCGAGCAGCTGGGCAAGCTTTACCACATCGCTTACCCGATTGCGGGCGCGAGAGACAACGCCAGTCTTACCGTCGCCACTACGCGGCCCGAGACAATGCTCGGCGATGTCGCTATCGCGGTTCATCCCGACGACGAGCGCTACAAGAAGCTCGTTGGCAAGTCGGTGATGCTGCCGATCGCGAACATCGAGATACCGATCATCGCAGACGAATACGTCGATCCGACGTTCGGCACGGGAGTCGTCAAGATCACACCGGCGCACGATCCGAATGACTTCGAGGTCGGAATGCGCCACAAGCTGCGGATGCCCGTGATTATGGCGCCCGACGGAACCATGGCGAACGCCTCGGACGCGGGGACTCGAGTCCCGCCACAGCTGGTTGGCGTCGAGCGATTCCAGGCGCGCGACCGCATCGTAAAGTCGCTCGAGAAATCGGGTCGCCTGATCAAGGTCGAGCCACACCAGCACGCGATTCGTCACTGCTACCGCTGCGAAACCGTTGTCGAGCCGCGTCTCTCGGACCAGTGGTTCGTGAAAATGGAGCCGCTGGCCAAGCCAGCGCTCGCGGCTGTTCGTGACGGCACGATCCGGATTCTGCCGGAGAGATGGGAAGCGGTCTACATCAACTGGCTCGAGAACATTCGCGACTGGAACATCTCGAGGCAGCTGTGGTGGGGGCATCGCATCCCTGTCTGGTACTGCGACAAATGCAATGAGCAGATCGTCAGCCGCACTGACGTGTCCGCGTGCGACAAATGCGGGGGTCCCGTGCGCCAGGACGAAGACGTGCTCGACACCTGGTTCTCGTCGTGGCTTTTCCCGATCTCGACCCTCGGCTGGCCGGACAAGAACTCGGCGGCGCTGGCTGCGTTCTATCCGACCGACGATCTCATCACCGCGCCCGAGATTCTTTTCTTCTGGGTGTCGAGAATGATCATGGCGGGTTACGCGTTCCTCGACGCGCCGCCATTCCACACCGTTTACCTGCACGGAACGGTGCGTGACACTGACCACGTCAAGATGTCGAAGTCGCTTGGCAACGGGATCGATCCGCTCGACGTAGTGACGAAATACGGCGCGGACGCGCTTCGTTACACGGTCATCTCGGGGATGGGCATGGGCGCGGATCTCATGCTCGACCATCGCGACCTCGAGCGCTCTTTCTCTCCGGGCCGGAACTTCGCCACCAAGCTTTGGAACATTGGCCGGTTCTTGCTGGCGAACGTCGGCTCTGCTCCAGTGAAAAGCGTCGACGAGCTGCGCGACGAAGAACTCACCCTCGCCGACCGCTGGATACTCGGCCGTCTGAACGCGGCGATCCTGGAATGCGACGTCGCGCTGGGCCCGGCACGGCCGGAGCAGGGCAAATGGCGTCCGGAAGAGCGCTACGCGGGATTGCGCCTCAGCGAATATGCGGAAACGGCGCGCCGATTCGTCTGGGATGAGGTTGCCGACTGGTACCTGGAGACCACGAAAGGAAGAATCGGTGCGGGCGGAGATGACACCGAGATCGCCCGGGCAGTGCTCACCCACGTCTTCGACTATGCGTTGAGGCTCCTGCACCCGATCATGCCTTTCATCACGGAGACCTTGTGGCAGCGGCTTCCCTTTCCAGTCGCAACGGACCGATGCGAGTTCCTCGCGATAGCGCCGTGGCCGACCCCTCATCCGGGATCTTCCGAGGAGACGGATTCGATGGCGCGCTTCGATCTGGTCCGTGAAGCGGTGAGTGCCGTGCGGCGGATCCGCTCCGACTACGCTGTCGCGCCGGGCAAGTCGATTGACGCGACGATTCAGTCACGCAACAGCGAGCCGCTGTTCGCCCAGCAAGTTGGGCTGATTGGCCAGCTCGCGCGCGCGAGCGTCACGGTCGATGGTGCGCCAGCGGGTGCGGGCGCCGCGCACGCGGTTCTCTCAGATGGCAGCGAGGTCGTCATTCCCCTCGGCGGTCTGGTCGATCTGGCGAAGGAATGTGGCAGATTGCGCGGCGAGCTCGCCCAGCTGGAGACACAGCTGCAATCATTGTCGGAACGGCTGCAAAACGAAGGATTCATCAATCGCGCACCCGCGACGGTCGTCGACGCGGAGCGCAAGAAGGAACAGGAATGGATCAAGCGGCGGGAACAGTTGGCTGAAAAGGTGAAAGCACTTTGCGGCGGCTGACCGCCGCTGTTCTGCTGGGACTGGCGTGCGCGTCTCCAGGCATGCCGCCCGGCGGCCCCCCGGACGCTGCAGCTCCTCAGATCGTCGCGATCATTCCTGATTCCGGCAAGCTCGGAGTCTCCCCCAAAGAGATAATCTTCCGCTTCGACGAAGTCGTGAGCGAGCGCCCCGCTGGCGCCACGACCCTCGATGATCTCTTCCTCATATCGCCGCGGGACGGAGCACCACAGGCGTCATGGCATCGCGACGCGATCGGAGTGCGCCCTCGTCGGGGGTGGCGCCCAAACACGCCATACACCGTGATCATGCTGCGCGGAATTTCGGATCTGAGAGGAAATGTCAGGAATACGGGCGCCTCGACCTTCTTTTCCACGGGCAATACCATTCCACGCACGCGTTTGACTGGCCGCGTCTTCGATTGGGTAGCGGGCATGCCAGCCAATGGAGCACTGGTGGAGTCGTTTGTGAGGCCGGACAGCCTTCACCCCTACATCGCGGTGGCTGATTCAAGCGGGGCGTTCGCGATCGAGCATTTCCCTCCCGGGAACTACACGGTGAGAGCGTACCTGGATCGCAACAAGAATTTCGGAATCGATCCGAGCGAGTCGTGGGATAGCGTTTCGGTCAATGTCACCGATAGCGCCACCGCCACACTCTTGATGTTCGCGCACGATACCGTTGCGCCGCGCATTCGTGACGTGTCGCTCCTCGACTCGGTGTCATTGCGCGTGGCTTTTGACAAGCCAGTAGATCCCGCGCAGACGCTCACCGCCGCAAACTTTGCGGTGATCCGACCAGACTCGGTCGCCATCCCGATCCTCAGTGCGGGCGCCCCGCTCAAGGATACTTCGCCGGGCGCGGTGAATCCCGCAATCGGAGCTCCGCGGCCAGCTGCGCTAGCTGTACCGCCGCGACGGGACACCACGGCAGCTGCGAAGCCGGTGATGCCCCGTCCCTCTCCGATCACCGAGGTCGTGATAAAGCTTCAGCGCGCGCTGGCGCCCAAGACGACTTATCGCGTCCGCGCGATTGGAATTCGCGGTCTGCTTGGGCATACCGGGGACAGCGAGCGGCCCATCACGATACCTGCGCCAACGCCACCCCCCGCGCCCAGGCCCTCGGTGAATTCACCACCCCCTCCACCGGTCAAGAAATGACCGACGCCAGGCGGCAGCTGCCGAGCGTGAATACGCTCCTGGAGACCTCGGGTGTTCGGTCGCTTCTGACTCATCATCCCCGACGTGTGGTTCTGGATGCGGTGAGAAGCACCGTGGACGAAGCGCGCAGCGCCGGCGGCGCGGACCGCACGGAGCAGCAGTGGATCGAGACAATCATTGCCGCCGTTCGGGACAGCACACAATCCTCACTACGGCGGGTGATCAATGCCACCGGCGTGGTGTTGCACACCAACCTCGGCCGCGCTCCCCTCGCCGACGCCGCGATTCGCGCCATCGAGGAGGTCGCTGCAGGATTCAGCAATCTCGAGTACGACATCGAAACGGGACAGCGCGGGTCGCGGTACTCGCACTGTGTCGGTCTGCTCACCCAGCTCACGGGCGCCGAGGATGGGCTGGTGGTCAACAACTGCGCCGCGGCAGTAGTGCTCTCGCTCAATGCACTGGCGCAGAAGAAGGAAGTGCTCGTCTCGCGCGGGGAGCTGGTAGAGATAGGCGGAAGCTTCCGGATCCCCGATATAATGGCGCGCAGCGGTGCCAGGCTCGTCGAGGTGGGGGCGACCAATCGAACCCACGATGACGACTATCGGCGCGCGATCACACCGAAGACGGGCGCGATCGTCAAAGTTCATCGCAGCAACTTCGCCATCGAAGGCTTCACGTCCGAAGTGAGTGTCGAGCGGCTCGCGTTCATTGCGGGGGAGCACGGCCTGCCGGTCATCCACGACCTTGGAAGTGGTTTGATGTTGTCGCTCGAGGCGTTCGGGCTCACGGGAGAGCCTACCGCGTCGAGCGCTCTCGCCTCGGGCGCGACGCTCGTTCTCATGAGCGGGGACAAGCTACTCGGCGGTCCTCAGGCGGGAATCATCCTTGGATCCGCGAGTGTGGTGGCCAAGCTCCGCAAGAATCCATTGGCGCGCGCAATGAGAGTGGACAAGCTCACGCTGTCTGCACTCGAAGCGACACTCCGGCTTTATCTGGAACCGGAGCGTGCGATCAGGGAGATTCCGGTGCTGGCAATGCTCACGTCGCCAGTCGCCGAACTCGCAGCGCGCGCGCACGCGGTGGCTCGTGTGCTCAAGGAAGGCGGCCTGGACCCACAGGTGAGGGCGAGCAGAGCCAGCGTTGGTGGCGGGGCATTCCCGACCGCTGAGATTCCGTCGAGCGCGATTGTTCTCGCGGGAAATGCGGAGGAAAATGAAGAGAAGCTTCGTCGCGGCGAGCCTCCGGTCATCGGCCGAATTGCGGACGGTACCGTGCTGCTCGACTTCCGAAGCGTACAGCCACGTGAGGACGGCACGCTCACCCACGCCGTACTCACGGCGCTGTCGTGAGCAGGATCCCGGACGCGGTTTTTCTCGACCGCGACGGCACCATCATGGAGGACGCCCACTACATCAAGTCGCCCGATCAGGTACGGTTGATTCCCGGCGCGGCCGCGGCGGTCAAGCGGATCAACGACGCGGAGGTGCCGGCAATCGTAGTCACCAATCAATCGGGCCTGGCGCGCGGGATCTTCAAGCCCGAGGACTATGAAGCCGTGCGCCGGCACTTCGAATCGTTGCTCGAGGCCGAAGGCGCGCACATCGACGCCAGCTATTTCTGCCCGCACCACCCGAGCATCACCGGACCGTGCGACTGCCGGAAGCCAGGGACCAAAATGTTCGAGGACGCGCTGCGCGATGTCCATCTCGACGCCGCCAACGTCGCCTACATCGGCGACCGCTGGCGCGATGTCGTTGCATCGAAGAAGCTCGGAGGGCGCGGCATCATGATCTCCTCGCACATGACGAAGGATGAAGATCGGCGCAAGGCCCGGGAGGATGAAATCGAAACCGCCCCGGATCTGGCAGCCGCGGTGAAGATGCTCTTCGGCCTTACTGACGCGTAGCGTTCGGCGTAAAATCGGGGCATGCCATCACGACTGGCCGTGCTCGCCTCCGGGCGCGGATCAAATCTCCAGGCAATCATCGACCACTTCGACAATCTCGCGAGGGAGCGCGTCGCGAAAATCGTCCTCGTCGCCTCGAACCGCGCCGATTCTCCGGCGTTACTCCGGGGTGCCACAGCGTCCATCGACATTGCAGACTTCAACCCGACCGACGATGGATCCGAGCTGTTGGCGCTCCTGCACAAATTCCGGGTCGATCTGGTCGTGCTGGCCGGCTACCTGAAGCGGATTCAACCGAAGGTGATCGGTGAGTACGCAGGACGGATCATCAACATCCATCCGGCACTCCTCCCCGCTTTCGGCGGCGAAGGCATGTACGGTGCACGGGTTCACGAGGCCGTGATCGCCTCGGGAGCGGAAGAAACGGGGGTGACCGTCCATCTCGTCGACAATGACTACGACCGCGGGCCGATAATCGCGCAGTGGCGGGTGCGGGTCGACGAATCCGACACAGCGGAGTCGTTGGCCGCGCGGGTGCTCGACGTCGAGCACGTGGTCTATCCGCGGGTGGTGGAGATGGTCGCGATCCTACAACAACTCGAATCGAAAATCCCGATCTGACATGCCCACCGCGCTCCTCTCGGTTTCGGACAAAACCGGTGTCGTCGACTTCGCCCGGGGCCTCGCCGGACTTGGCTGGAAACTCATCTCGACCGGCGGCACGGCCAAGGCCCTGCGTGACGCTGGCATCAACGTCAGGGATGTGAGTGAGGTCACCAACTTTCCGGAAATGCTCGATGGTCGCGTGAAAACACTGCACCCCGCCATCCATGGGGCCTTGCTCGCCCGGCGCGACTTGCCTGAGCACGCGCGTGCGCTCGCGGAGCATGACATCGAGCCCATCGACCTGGTGGCCGTGAATCTCTATCCGTTCGAGGAAACGGCAGCGCGTGCCTCCGCCAAATCCGAAGAGATCATCGAGCAGATCGACATCGGCGGGCCTTCCATACTTCGGTCCGCGGCAAAAAACTTCGCCGCTGTGACAGTTGTAGTGGATCCCGCCGACTATGGGCGGGTCCTGGCCGCGCTCGAAGCGGGGGATGACGACCTCGATCTTCGGAGTCTGCTCGCGGAGAAGGTCTTCGCGCGCACCGCCGCTTACGACGCGGCGATCGCGCATTGGTTCGGATGCGAGAGATCGGAAATATTCCCGGAGAGAATCGCCGTTCCGTTGGAGAGAGCGACGATGCTCAGGTACGGGGAGAATCCGGGTCAGCGCGCCGCGTTCTACGTCGAGCGCAACAAGGATGGAATCGCGGCGCTGGAGCAGAAAGGCGGAAAGGAGCTCTCGTTCAACAATCTGCTCGACCTCGAGGGGGCGCTCTTCGCTACCGATCCATTCGACGGCGAGATCGCTTGCGCCATCGTCAAGCACACGACCCCGTGCGGGTTGGCAACGGGTGCCGATGCCCTCGAGGCCTACCGCAAAGCGTTGGCGTGCGACCCTGTGTCGGCGTTTGGATCGGTGATCTCGTTCACGGCGCCCGTGGACGATGAGACCGCCGAGGCCGTCTCCAGCCTCTTCGTCGAATGTATCGTCGCTCCCGGCTTCAGCGCCGGCGCATTGGAGATTCTCGGCCGCAAGAAGAACCTGCGCGTGCTCGAGGGTCGCGCAGCCTGGCGCGACCACTCCCTCGATTACAAGCGAGTGCGCGGGGGATTCCTGGCGCAGGAGCGCGCGGCACGCGACGGCGACCGGGAAGAGTGGCGGGTGGTGACCAAACGCCAACCGACAGACACGGAGCTCAAGGACCTGCAGTTCGCCTGGCGCGCGGTGGGCAGCGTGAAGTCGAACGCAATCGTCCTCGCCCGCGATGGCGCGACGATTGGAATCGGTGCCGGACAGATGTCGCGGGTGGACGCCGCTTTTCTCTCAGTCCACAAGGCGCGTCTCGTTGGGAACGACACCAAAGGCTCCGTCATGGGATCCGACGCGTTCTTCCCCTTTCGCGACGGCGTCGAGCAGGCCGCGGAGGCCGGCGTGTCGGCGATCGTGCAGCCAGGAGGCTCGGTCCGCGATGAGGAAGTGATCAAGGCGGCTGACGAGTACGACATCGCGATGGTGCTTACCGGCAAGCGCCAGTTCCGCCACTGACGGTGGCCGGGATTCCCGATATCCGTGACGGGCTCGATTACCGGCCATCCTATCGCGCCGCCGCGATCGTCTCCGCGCTGGTCTTCGTGCTCTACCTTCTCACGCTGGCCCCATCCACGGCGATGTGGGACACGAGCGAGTACATCGCTGCGGCTTATACTCTGGGGCTGCCGCATCCGCCCGGCAACCCGTTCTTCGTCCTGTTGGGGCGCTTCTTCGCGGTACTCCCGATCGCACCCAATGTGGCGATGCGGATCAACATTCTCGCCGCCCTCTGCAGCGCCGGTGCGGCTGGAATGTGGTTCCTGATCACCGAGCGTGTGCTGGTGGGTTGGCTGCCCGAGCGCTGGCAGAGAATCGTCGGCGGATCGTTCGCTGCTCTGATTGGCGCGACCGCATTCACGGTCTGGTCCCAGTCGGTCGTCAACGAAAAGGTATACACGGTGTCGCTGCTGGGTCTGGCGATCGTGTCGTGGCTGATCGTGCGATGGTGCGACGACCCGGACGGGCCAAAAGCAGACCGGCTGTTAGTCCTGATCGCTTATCTGAGTGGGCTCGGCTACGCGAATCACATGGCAGGGTTCCTTGCGCTTCCTGCCGTCGCCGCGGCCGTTATCATTCGCCGGCCGAGGACGCTTCTCCGGTGGAAGCTGCTGCTTGCGATTGCCGGCGCGCTGATGCTGGGGATGACGCCCTTCCTGACGCAACCACTCCGCGCGGGCCGCTTTCCCGCCATCAACGAGGGTGAGCCGACGGGCTGCTCGACGCGCATTGCCGTTGGCTGCACGTTGAGCAAAGCGACCTACGATCGCTTCATGTACAACTTCAATCGCGGGCAGTACAGCAAACCCGCGTTGAGCCAGAGACAGGCACCGTTCGAAGCGCAGGTCGGAATGTGGTGGCTGTATTTCAGGTGGCAGTGGCTGCGGGATCCGTTCGATGCCCATCCCGGTCTCCAGAAAATGCTGGCAACGCTATTCCTCCTTCTCGGTGGACTCGGTGGCTACGTCCACTGGAAGCGCGACCGAAAATCGTTCTCCTACTTCGGGCCGCTGATGTTGATGGTGACGCTCGCGCTCATCTACTATATGAACTTCAAGTACGGCTCGTCGCAGGCGCCCCGTCTGGGCGACGCTGTCCCGCGCGAGGTGCGCGATCGCGACTACTTCTACTTGTGGAGCTTCTCGGCGTGGAGCGTCTGGGCAGCTCTGGGGCTCGTATACGTGTGGGAGACGCTGGCCGTCTTGCTCGGGTCGGAGAAAATCCGAATCGGCGGTGAAGACTTGGAGATGCCGCGGCGGCGCAGCTGGCTGCTGTCGGCGCCCGTGCTCGCCATCGCGCTCGTCCCGCTGTTTGGAAACTGGAAGTCGGCTTCGCGCGCGGGACAGACCGATACGGCCGATTTTGCGGCGGACATGCTCAACTCAGTCGAGCCTTACGGCATACTGGTCACGGCCGGCGACAACGACACCTTCCCGTTGTGGTACGCGCAGGAGGTGGAAGGAATTCGGCGCGACGTCATCATCGCGTGCCTTTCGCTCCTCAATACCGATTGGTACACGCGACAGTTGTTGCGCCGGCCCATCTACGAATACGACTCGGTGCACGGACCCGCCGTCTACCGGGGCAAGCAATGGAAGAAGCCGGCGGGTCCGCCGCTCAAGCTGACGATGGACCAGGCCGATGCGGTGCCGTCGGTAATAGAGCTCTCCGCGCCGCAGATTTTCCGGAAAGAGGGAACGGACATAGCTCTCACGATTCAACCGCGGCCATTCGGCGATTTCTCCGGACTCGAGCGAGCAGATCTGTTCGTCCTGTACATGATTCGCGACGCTTATCCCGAGCGTCCTTTCTTTTTCGGGCGCACGACCGGCGGATATCCCGAGGACATGGGTTTTGCTCCCTTTACGGTGACGACAGGACTGGCGAGGAAGCTGATGCCGCGCGCTCCAAAGCCCGGCGAAGGAGTAGTCGCGGTGCAAGGGGAAGGTTGGTTCGACGTCGGGACAACTCGGGCTCTCTGGGAAACGGTGTTCAAGGCCCCAGCTTCCCTGGCAAAACGTGAGTTATGGGTTGACCGGCCATCGGCCGGCATTCCGTTCCTTTATCTGCGCACGGGCCTGGTATTGAGCGCGGCACTCGCGGACGCCGGACGCACCGATGAAGCGGCTCGCATTCGCGCCCAACTCGAGCGAATCGCGCGCGCCACCCAGTTGGAGGACGTTCTGGCGAGTGTGCAGAGATAGCGTTGCCCGAGCAGTTTGGCGCGTCTATCTTGAGAAGGGAGGGTTGGCAGAACGGCTATTGCACCAGTCTTGAAAACTGGCGCCCGCAAGGGCTTGGGGGTTCGAATCCCTCACCCTCCGTCAACAGCCTGTCGCTTGGCGCAATGCGTTCCGCCGCTCGATCTACTTTTCCACTTCCCCCACCGAGGTGGGCTGCATCCTGTATCCCGTGTAAAGAAACACGGCCCCGCATACGAGAAAGAGCAGAACGCGCCAGATAGTCTCCACGCTCGAGAGATCGACGAGCAGCAACCTCGCCACCACGATCAGCATTGTCACCGCGCCGAGCTGCCTGAGGAGCGGAGTGGTTCCTGGCCGCCGGCTCACTACCAGGAGCACAGCACCCAGAACTGCGTAGCTCGTCGTCACCAGAGGCGGCCAAAGGGGCTCGAGCGCGCGCCAGACTACGGTCAACCCGGCCAGGTACGCAGCGACGGCGAGCACCATTCCTTGCACTCTCTCCGCTGGATCTTCAATCAGCGTTTGGGCAATGAGACCAGCACATCCAACGGTCGCAAATCCGGACAGGATCCATCGCAAGTGCAAGAGACCAACGTCCTCGACACTAAGCTCATGTCCAATGATCGCCATCAAGGCGATCGCGATGGTTGCCTTCGCCACCGCGCGGGCGCCGGCGTGGAAGCGCGCCGACGAGATCAGAACGTATGTGGCGATGGCTGATGTGAGAGGAATGCTCTCAGGAGTCGACGCGATCCGCGCGATTCCGAGCACGGTCCACAACACAGCGGCCGTAACCTCCACATGCGTGACCTCTGCGTCCGGCTGTACGCTGCGGCGCGCGAGCATAAAGGCGCCCGCTCCTAGCAGCACCAGGCCAAAACCCCAGACGCCATCAGGCACCGCCGGCCAGATACTCTCGAGAAAACCCACCGCCAGGATCGGGCTCGCGAGCGGCAACACCCATAGCACGAGGCTGTCGGGCGCGCTTTTCCCGCCGCCAAGCGCTTCTGCGAAGGAGTCGAGACCATCCATCAAGCGGATCATTCCGCTGCCGATTGGAGAGGGCGTATATCGGTCGGAGCCCAGATGCAGTAGCTGACGGCGAAGAGCCGGAATCCTGACGAACGCTGCAGCCGCGAGCACGACTAGAACACTGAGCGCGATCGATGCCTGAGCCGGGCTCCCCCGCGCGCCGGTGTTCGTCACGACAGCGACGCTGAACCAGAATGCCACGAACGTCATCCATACGATCGACGGCCAGCCGCGCATGAGATAAATCGTGAGTCCCATGGCGGTCATCAGGCCCAGGTACAGCGAAAGCTCTGTCATCGAGCCTGCCGGGGCCATCAGGATGAACGGCGTCGCGAAGCCGGTTGCGACGGCGAGAGTTGCAAATATCTCGCGCCGCTCCTGGAGCGCGATCCAGATTGACAGTATCGCCAGGGCAAAAAAAGCGAGCCGCGCGCTGGGAATCGAGATCAGCTGATACCAGACCGAGGCTGCATAAGCCGTGACGTACCAGACGGCGAGCGCGCCGCCAAACAGCAGCTCGCGGAAGCCGAGCGCGTGAGGGTAGGTCGGAACCGACGTGGGAGACGTACGAGTGGCGGCCCATAACAAGATCCCGCCCAAAAGGGTGCCGGCGAGAATGCGGACAGGCGGAGTGATCCAGCCTTTGTCGATACCGATCCCATAGAGCAGCACTACGGCCAAAATCAGGAGTCCCATACCGACCCGGCTCAGCCACCATTCGGGACTCCGGGATGAGAGCCACGACCAAACGCGCGCGCCGATATCATCGGCTGCACTGTTTCGACTGGAAGAGGTCCCGGATCCGGTCCTGCGTCCCTCAAACACCTGATCGCCTAGCGGGTCGCGCTTCTGGTTACCGTAGCGGTCAGCCGCCTCCGCACCCGGGGTGGCCGCGCGCACGGAAAGTAGCGCGTCGACCGAGCGCTGTAGCACGGCGATCGATTGCTCGATTCTCACCAGCCGCGCCTCCAACTCGATCTCCCTGGATGAATCCATTCTTTCGCTTTCCCCTTGCCGGAGGCACGTTAACGTGTTCGTGCCGGTTTGATCTGTCCACCCCAAACTCTATTGGAACCGACGGTCCATCGCCCTGGCGCGTAACGCGTATTTTTCGCCTGGCGCAGCAACCGCTTGCTCGGTCACTTTCTATCCAATCGCTACCGGAGCCCGTCCTATGGCCGATTTCACCAAGGAATGGATCGAACATCTCAAGAGTCAGATCGCCGGACGCATGAACATTGTGGCGGACAAAATGGATCCGCAGGCGTACGATCAGCTCGTCACCGACCTGGCTTGGTTCACATTCCGGTTCGCGCGCGACCCCGACACGAAGATGCGAAAAGTCTTCAGGTGAGATCCCCGCCACAACGGCATTAGATTCGCCGTAGACTGCTCGGTCAGCGACCGTAAGGGAGACGCCCAATGGCGAAATGTGAAGTCTGCGGCAACGATTACGACAAGTCGTTCACCGTAACCATGAAGGGAAAGACTCACACCTTCGACTCGTTCGAGTGCGCTATCCATGCGCTCGCTCCGAAGTGTGCTCATTGCACTTGCAAGATCATCGGCCACGGCGTCGAGAGTAACGGCACTTTTTATTGCTGTGCCAATTGCGCCGCACTTGCGGGCGTAAAGGGCCTGGAAGACCGTGTTTAGGACTGACGCGAACGGAATGGGGGAGACACCGTGAGGTGGAAGAATCGGCGGGATTCGCGGGGTAAAATTGGCGACGAGCGCGTGCGGACGAGGTTCGCGTGGCTGCCCGTCGCGGCGGACGATGGTTATACCTACTGGCTGACTCCCGTGGTCGTCCGCGAAAAGCTTCTCCCGAAGGTATCGCGCGGCGGCTTCGAGGACGACGATGAGGATTGGGAGGTCGTCGAAGCGAAGCCGGTCAACGGCGGGAAGAAAGACCGCAAGAAATAGCTGCTTGCCTCTGACAATAGATCTCAACGCTGATCTGGGTGAAGGCTTCGGCCTTTCGCGCGCTGCGGAGGACGAAGCGATCCTCGATCTCGTGTCGTCAGCAAATGTCGCATGCGGCTTCCACGCCGGCGATGCGACTACGATGCGGGACACGGTGCGGGCGGCAAAGCTCCGCGGGGTGACGATCGGTGCGCACCCCTCGTATCCGGATATTCCAGGCTTCGGCAGACGTGAGCTCGGCCTTCCTCCGAAACAGATCGCACATCACGTTGAGTACCAGATCCGCGCGCTTCGCGACGTGTGCGGAGCGGAGCGCGCCAAGCTCTCTTACGTAAAGCCGCACGGCGCACTGTATAACCGCGCCGCGCGCGATCCCGCAGTCGCCAAAGCGGTGGCAACCGCGATTCGGAGCGTCGAGGCATCGCTCACCCTGCTCGGACTCGCGGGCAGCGAAATGGCTCGCGCGGCGGAGCGGGCTGGCATCGCATTCGCCAGCGAGGCCTTCGTCGACCGAGCCTACAAGCCGGACGGAAGTCTGGTCCCACGCGACGAACCCGGAGCCATAATCAAGGATGTAAAGAGCGCGGCCCAGCGGGCTGTCATGCTGGTAAAAGGGCATACGATTACCGCGGATAACGGGTCCGAGCTCCACATTTCAGCTCGATCCCTGTGCGTTCATGGTGATAACCCCGACGCAGCATCTCTCCTGCGGACGCTGAACGCCCGACTTAAGGAGTCCGGAGTGACCATAGCGCCGTTTGCGGCTTGACCAGTCCGCCGTTGCGCGCGCAGCCGCTCGGTGATTCGGCGGTGACAATCGCGTTCGGAACGGAGAGGAGCCCACGGCTGCTCGCGCGCATCCAGGACGCAGCGCGCTCACTCGAGGCGGCGCGAATCCCAAATGTCGAGGATGTGGTTCCTGCCTATCTGACCCTCACGGTCTTCTACGATGCGCTTCACACGTCATACGAGGAGATCGCGAAGACGCTGCTCGATGCGTGTGATCGGCCGACTCCTGCTGGCGCCGAGACCGCCGAGGCACGCCATCACATAATTCCTGTTCGCTACGACGGGATGGACCTCGGCCTGGTTGCCGCCGCGACCGGGCTGTCCGTCAGTGACATTGTTGCGAGGCATAGCGGGCGTACCTATACCGTCGACCTGCTCGGATTCGTCCCTGGCTTCGCCTACCTCAGCGAGCTCGACCCTTCCCTTCACCTTCCGCGTCGCTCCGAGCCTAGGCTTCGCGTCCCGGCTGGCAGCGTGGCAATCGCCGCCGCGCAGACGGCGGTGTATCCCCTCGACACGCCCGGCGGCTGGCACATCATCGGGCGAACCGAGACTGTGATGTTCGACCCTGCCCGCTACCCGCCAGCATTGCTTCGAGGGGGTGACAGCGTGCGATTTGAGCCGGTGTCATGATCACCATTACCCGGGCTCCGCCGTATCTCACCGTTCAGGACTCCGGGCGAAAGGGATCCCGTTCATCCGGAGTTCCAGCGGGCGGCGCAATGGATTCCTTCGCTCTTCGCGCGGCAAATGCGGCGGCCGGAAACCAGCTCGACGCAGCGGGACTCGAATGGGCATTGGGCGGAGGGTCGATCAGGTTCGAAGAGGACGCGGCGTTTTCCTTTGGTGGCGCGAAGGCCCAGGCTACTCTTGCCGGGAAAGCCGTCGCTCCTTGCAGCACCATTTACGCGAGAGCGGGTGACGAGCTTACCATCGACCCCATCTCGGGCGGGCGGTTTCTGTATATCGCAATCCGGGGCGGAATCGAAGTTCCACCAATTCTCGGCAGCAGATCGACCTATTTGCCGGGTCGGTTTGGCGGGTACCATGGTCGCCTGCTGAAGCGGGGTGACTCCCTGGCGATCGGAGTCGGTTCGACCCCCTTGCCAGCGGACGGCTTTCATTATGCCGCCGAGCTGCTGCCCCGCTACGAGACGGGAATTGCGCACATCACTCGCGGCACCTATGGAGATCTCTTCGATGAGTCTGCGTGGCGCACTCTGACCGAAAGCGAGTATAGAGTGTCCGCCGCGTCGGATCGTACCGGATACAAGCTGGAAGGAGCCGCGCTCCAAAACCCAATCGGGACCCTTCCATCCGAGGCAAGCTGTCCGGGCGCGATCCAGGTTCCGGGTGACGGGCTTCCCATCGCGCTCATGGCCGACGCCCCGACGGTAGGAGGCTATCCCAAGATCGCAGTCGTCGCCGAGTCCGATCTCCCGATCATCGCCCAGCGATCACCCGGCGGGACCGTCCGGTTCGAGCTGATCACCATCGAGCAGAGCCAGCGGGCGCTTAAGCGACGCGCATCGGATCTTCACACCATAAGTCAGCTCGCGCTTCGCTCCTCGCGGTGAGGCCAGCCCTGCTGCGGCGCGGCTTCTGCATGTCAATCGTTGATCGCCGCTCAATGCGGCCCAACAACTGTCGGGGGCTGGATCCATGGAACGAGATGATAGCGAAGGCCTGAACACCGGGGGCGAAGAGACGACCAGTGCCAGCGAGATTGATCGTGGGCTCAGTAGTCGCGTGAAAAGCGTGGCTTCCACCGTCAAGGAAAAGGCGTCCGGAATCCCCGCACTCTTAGCCGATGGATTGCAGGCGGGCGCTCAGGCGCTGCGCCAGCGGACTGGTTCGACGGAAGTGTCAGCTGGAGGGTCATCGGTCGCCGTCACGAGCGATCCGAGCATTACCGCCGTCACCGATACCCTCGCGACCGGAATGCAGTCGAGCGCCGATTGGCTGCGCGATGCGGACCTGGAGAAGCTGAAGGATGGCGTTGAAAAGCAGGTGAAGGAGCATCCCGCTCGATCCCTGCTCGTCGCCCTCGGCGCTGGCTACCTGATCGGCAAGGCGCTGCGGCGCTAGCCATGACGATGCTGAGCGCATCCGAGACCAATCGCGGAGTCGGGCAGCTCCTCCGCGACGTGGCGGAAGACGGAGCGCACCTGGCGCGGCAGGAGGTTCACCTCGCGCGCGTCGAGTTCGCGCAAATCGCGCGCGACGTCGGCAAGGGCACGGGCTTCGCCGTGGCGGCGGGAATGCTCGGCCTCCTCACAGCGCAAATGCTCGTATTCGGAATAGTGCTCCTGCTCGGTGACGCACTTTTTCGCGGGCACTACTGGATTGCGGCCTTCGTTCTGACCGTGATCCTGGGGGGAGCAGCGTTCTACGTGCTCAAGCGCGGCACCGCTCTGTTGTCACCGAAAAAACTGAAGCCCGAGCAAACATTGGCAACGCTACGGAGACACAACCATGGCTGAGACCACAACCGATGTCCGCGCTGATATCGAGCAGACCAGGGCGCGTATGTCCGGCGCGATCGCCGAACTGGAACGGAAAGTGGACGTGACGGAGAAAGTCAGGACCCATCCGTGGGCAGCGGTCGGAGTCGCGTTTGGCGTGGGTATCGCCCTCAGCGCGTCCCGCGCCGACGTAAAGGCTGCCAAGGTTACCGCTGACGCGACCAAGGAGACCGGTACCAAGCTTGGCACTGCTCTGGACGGAGTCGTCGCCGCGCTGGTGGCCGGCGTAGCGCAGGCGTTCCACTCGCGAATCGATGGTATGGTGAGCGACGTCGTTGCGTCCATCAAGGGAGACCCCAGTCCTGAAGGAGATCCGAAGCCGCAGTGGATCGCCTCTGCTGAGCCCCCAACCGACGGACCGACGAGAGCCGACTGAGAGACGGAAGGGGCGACCGCAAGGATGAGGAGTCTCTTGCGCTGATCGCCCCCACCTCCTAAATCCGAGTGCTCGCGAGCGGACGAATTGGCGTCTGCTGGTCAATCTGGAGGCAGTGACTGCTGTCGCCTCGGCTCCCAACTGCTGCTGTCGTCGTCGCCGGCACTTTGTTGCTCGCGTCATTCGAGCACGTTCCTGCTCGTCCTCAAAGCATCGCGGGCGCACTACAGACCGGCGGTAGACAGCGGGCCCGGTTCCGCGTCCCTCCCGATGCAGAGTTTCACGACAGCGCGTACCGGGTATCTGCCCTTCGGGGGCGCGCGATCCTGCTCGCCACCCGAGACAGTCTGCCACGGAACGTTGGAAGCTCCCTCCGCTGCGCCAGCTGTCACCTCAAGGATGGCCTGCAGCCCGGCGCAATGCCGTGGGTGGGAAGCTATGCGAGATTCCCGCAATACCGCGCACGGAGTGGGAAGGTCGATCTCATTGAGGACAGAATCAACGATTGTTTCCGGAGAAGCATGAACGGCCGGGCTCTCGATTTCGCGGGACGGGATATGCGCGATATCGTCAGCTACCTGGCGTTTCTCTCGAGCGGGCTACCGGTTGGGGCGGAGATGGAAGGACAGGGTCTGCCGCGACTCCAGCCGCTACCGGGCGACATGGGCCGCGGCGCCGTGGTATTCACATCGACTTGCGTCCGCTGCCACGGAGCCAACGGCCAGGGCACCCCTCTCGCGCCGCCGTTGTGGGGACCCCGATCGTACAACGTCGGGGCGGGAATGGCGCGCATCAACACTGCTGCTTCGTTCATTCACGCACTGATGCCGATCGATCGCGCGCAGCAGCTCACGCCGCAGCAGGCATTTGACGTAGCGACCTACATCAACACGCGCCCCCGCCCGGACTTTCCGCCAAAAAAACGCGACTGGCCTCACGGCGGAAAACCACCTGACGCGGACTACCGCGTTCTACCGGCGCCGGTGCCACAGAAAAGCGCCGCACACCCGTCCGCGCTCCCGAAGCGCGGCGAACTGCCACGAGTGGCAAAGGAGAAGTGAGCATGACTGAATCTTCATTCCCGAAGCGGAGAGAATTCATCGGACGACTCGCCGCCGGAGCCGTGGCGATCGGCCTCACGGGCTCGGTGCCGCGCGCACTGACAGCGGAGCCATCCGCAGGGCACGACCTGAAGCCGAGCGACAAGTGGCTCGAGTCGCTGAAGGGAAAGCATCGTCAGTTCTTTGACATGCCCAACCACGAAAACGGAATGGGCTTGCTGCACGTGCGGAATTATCTCAACACGATGCGCGACACTTACCATGTGAAGCCTCCCGACGTTACGGCGGTCGCGGGGCTTTACGGAATGACTACGATGCTTGGATTCAATGACTCGATGTGGCAGAAATACGGAGTCGCCAATCCGCTCAAGGTGATGGACGGCTCGAAGGCGCCGGCAACGGGCAACGTGTTCTACAAGGCGCCGACAGGCAGCGCGAGCTTATCGCTTTCGGGCGCGCCGCTTTCGATACCGGCCGATTCATCGATCTCATCACTTCAGGAGCGGGGCGCGGTCTTCATCCTCTGCAACAACGCGTTCAACCTCTGGATGGGAATGCTGGCGGGCTGGGACGCCGCAAAGTCGGCGGCGCTGCGCCAGGAGTTCGAGGCAAACATGCTACCCGGCGTTTTCCTGGTCCCGGCGATGGTGGTAGCGATCAACCAGGCACAAACGCACGGCTGCACCTACATGTATCTGTGACCTTTTCCCGAACCGAATGAATACCGCAAGCTTCCCATCCCGACATCGCTGTTAACATCGGACCTGACGGCGCGTCTCTCATGAAGAACGGTGCGCGACTGCGCTCACCCGAAAACTCCTCGCAAGGGGAAGGAGACACGATGTCGAATGCGAAGCTGGCGGCCTTCACGGCCGCCCTGATACTGGCAGTCAGCTCCAATGCCTCCGCTCAGTCCTCACTGCTCGCGGTGAAGGCGCCGCCGGGCATGACGAAAGCAAACCTCGTCGCGTGGTGCAAGGATCATCCGAACGCACGGGCAGACTGCAGAGAAGTCCGGGCCGACACTCGGGAGATCCGCGCGGACCGCAAGGAAGTCCGTTCCGATCGCAGAGAGCTGCGGCAGGACATCAAGTCTGGTGAGAAGAATGAGCTCAAGGCGGACAAGAAGGAACTCAAGTCCGATCGCAGGGACCTCCGCCAGGATCGGAAGGACAGACGCGGCGATGTGCGCGACATCCGGAAGGACGCGCGCAAGAAGTAGTGAGAGCCACGTTTCTCCAAACACAAAAACCCGCCGCTGGAGATCCAGCGGCGGGTTTTTTTTGCCCGTCGTTACCGCGCCGGGGTCAGCGCCGGTGGGGTGTCCGCTTTGAGGTAACGCCTCAGAAACGAGTCCGTGACCTGTCGGATCAATCGGGCGCTCTGGCCATTGTACGCGGCGCCGTGCCTGCCTGCGGGATATATGCGCAGCTCCGCGTCTTTGCCCGCGTTCGTCAGAGCGGTCAGCAGCTGCATCGTGTTCTGGGGATGGACGTTGTCATCCATCATCGAGTGAATGAGGAGGAGATTGCCGCGCATCTTCGGCGCCTGCTCGACGGCCGAGCTTTCGACATAGCCTTTTAGATTGTCGCCGAGCAGACTCATGTAGCGCTCGGTGTAAATCGTGTCGTACAATCGCCAATCCGTCCCGGGAGAGTTGGCGACTCCCACCGGGAAGAGCTCCGGGTACATCTCCATCGTGTATACCGCACTGTAGCCCCCGTAACTCGTGCCGATGATCGCGACTCGCTTGGGGTCCACGTACGTCTGCTTGGCCAGGTACCGCGCCGCCTCCGCGAAGTCCAGCGCCTCGTATTTACCGAGCTGCTTGTACACGACCTTCATGAAGGCGCTGCCGTAGTTGTTGGTGCCACGGTTGTTGAGGCCAATGATGATGTGTCCCTCCTGGGCCAGCCATTGGGTCCAGCCGCTCGACGCAAATGAGTTGTACACCTGCTGCGATCCCGGCCCGCCGTAAATGTCGAAGATCACCGGGTAGCGCTTGTTTGGATCGAACGGTATCGGCTTGACGATGCTGCCGTCGATCTTGACGCCGTCCGAGGTCGTGAAGGTGAAGATCTCAGCGGGCGAATAGGCGTGTGTCGCCAGCCACGTCGTCGCGGCCGCATTGTTCTCCATCGTCCGCAGCTTCTGTCCCGCTGCCGTCCAGAGCTCGACCTGCGTCGGCTGCTTCAGCGATGAGTACCGGTCGATGAAGTAGGTCGCGTTCGGCGACATGTTGATCCGATGATTGCCTTCGGTCGTCGTGATGCGGCGCTTGCCGGTCCCATCGAAGCGAATGGAGTACAGCTGCCTCTCGAGCGGGGACGCCTCGGTGGACATGTAATAGATCGTCTGAACCTTGGCGTCGCTCCCTTCGATCCGGGTGGCAATCCAGTTCCCACGGGTCACCTGGTTGATCAGTTTGCCCGAATAGTCGTAGCGGTAAAGGTGCTGGTAGCCATCGCGGTCGGAGAGCCAGAAAAACTCGTGCGAATTCGCCGGGAACGACATCATGTCTTCCACGCCCGCGTAGAAGTCGTAGACATCGAGCCACGTTTTCGACGTCTCGGTCATCACCTGGCGGCGCCCACCCGTTCTCACATCGAAGAAGAAGAGCTTCATCGTGTTCTGTGGGCGGTTGAGCGTGATGACGGCGATCGTATCGGGACGACTCGTCCAGTAAATGCGCGGAATGTAGAACTCGCCCCGCTCGCCGGTGTCGAGCCAGGTGTTCTGGCCGGTGGCGACGTTCACGACTCCGACGCGCACGGTGGCGTTCGAATCGCCCACCTGCGGTATGCGAAGCTTCTCCCATTCCTGGTGCAATCCGGAATAATCTGAGATCTGGATCTCCGGCTCGGCCGAGTCCTTCAGTTGCCAATAGGCGAGATAGCGGCTATCGGGCGACCACTTCCAGGCCTGAGCGAGCCCGAACTCCTCCTCGTAGACCCAGTCGAAGTGACCGTTGTAGACGTGCTCGGCTCCATCTCTCGTCAGGCGCTTTGCCTGATGGTTCGTGAGATTGGTGACGTACATGTCCCCGTCGCGCTCGAAACCGAGCATTGCGCCGTTCGGGGAGAGCTCGCCAGTCCGCGCTCCTTTGGTTGCGAGCTGCATGGAGCGATCGGAGAGCGAGTAAATGTAGAAGTCCGAAATGCCGGAGCGACGGTAGATCGGCTGGAAGTTCGTCTGAAAGACGAGATGCTTCGAGTCCTGCGCCCACTGAAAGCCGTCGTAGGCGAAGGGCTGGGTGGTTCCCGGAAAGGTGATGCCGGTTGTCGTGAACAGAACCGTGTCCTTTCCAGTTTGCGGATCGTATGCGCGAATCGTGGGGATGCCAGTACGCTGATCGCGATCGGTGTAAGAGAACCGCGCGCCTCCTTCGAACCAGTTTACGTTTCGCGGACCTTGCCGCCCGCTGAGAATCGCGCCTGCCTGAAGCGCCTCGTCCATGTTCGCGAAGCGCTGTTTCTCCTGAGCGCCCGCTACGAACGGAAGGCAGACTACCAGCGCGAGGAAATACGATCTGGACGTTCTTTTCATTCTGAATTCAGTTGGGGGGAATCGAGCGGTGGTTCGTGGCTCAGGCGCTGCGCTTGGCAGAAGGGTGCGCGCGCTCCTCTTCACACTTCCGGCAAAACTCAACGCCCCGAAACGTGCAAATGATGCAGATGAAGGTACCGCAGCTCGCGCACGGATAACCTTCAGACGCGCGCTCCTCATTCCTGCAGGAGCGGCATATCATCGCATCGCGTTCACGGAGGACTACTTGGCTCATATCTC
Source organism: Gemmatimonadota bacterium (assembly GCA_030774675.1). Lineage (GTDB taxonomy): Bacteria > Gemmatimonadota > Gemmatimonadetes > Gemmatimonadales > Gemmatimonadaceae > UBA4720. The sequence goes on from JALYKQ010000080.1 coordinate 29,686, forward strand.
GGTTTGCTTCGCGATCCGGGTGTAGACTAGCCCATAAGGACCCGGCACGCTCAATCTACGTCAGAGACCGCATTTCACAACGCGCCTGGCGGCCTGTAGCCATGTCGCTAACCGGTCGGGGCCCGCTTCCTCCCAGTCTGGCGGTATAGGTGCCAGTCGCCTCTTCTCACCCTCGCTCTCGAAACAGAGCCAGCCCTGACTGAATTCGCTCGCGACAGCCCCACTTCGCTGGAATGGAGATCTTCTCCTCTCCGGGGTTTTCCGGCGGTTAAGATTGCCGGGCAGTACTTCGTTACCCGCCGAAGAAGCCGCCCGCCGGTCAGCCTTCCGTCTCTCCGCCGCGGCAGGTGTCACGAGCCACACCTCCCACCGTTTGCCCGTCGTGTCGAGAAACGTCCGATAACTCACCGCCAGCTCCCGTCGCCTGTTTACGCGCTAAGATCTGTGCTCATGTTTCTGCTTTGCAGGGCCGGTGCCAGAAACGGTCAATTCAGCAACGTTTTTTTCTGTCTTTTGAGTTGCGCTCACCGTGTATCGAGCTTTCTCCCGGCATCGAGATGATCGAAGCTGAGGATCGTGTTGAACACGAGGAAATAGCTGCCGATCGTCGCACCCCGATACATCGGATTGTTGGCGAAAAGGACGACGTGCCCCTTACCCAAGGGAGCATCGACCACCACGGGCCTCTGCGCGACATCGTTGCCGTCGAGAAGACCCGACGCGAGCAAATCCCTCTGCTCGCTGAACCGAAGCACCACGCGTGGCCGGAACGCGGGGGGGATTATCGTGAGCGGGTTGCGCATTTGCTCGTCCGTCACCGGTGCAGCCTGCCATGGCTGCACCGGCCGTCGGGGTGCGACGTCGTTGCGTGGGTCGAGGGCAAACCTGCCCTGCGGCACATCGACATCCTCGGTAGTGCCACGCCCCGTTGCACGCGCGTTGGCTGAATCAGGAAACCGGCCGCCGCGCGCGCCGAGCACGTTGCTGATGCTGAAGCTCGTGCCATCGTCGCTATACACGGCGAGGCTGTCGCGAATGCCGTAGACAATCGGGCTGGCGTCGTCGACGATTTTCGTGCGAAGAAGGCTTCCGACGACGTGCAGCCGCGGCGGCTGATTGAGCGATACGCCGCTCGCCAGACCAAATGTCGCGGCAAGATCTGCCGTGTTCTCGACCGTCACCAGCACTCCACCCTTCCGCACGAAGGCCGCAAGATTCTCGACGCCCTTCCAGGTGAGTCCGGGGCGTATGTCGTCGGTCTCGTCTATTCCGAGATTGGGGGTGAGCTCGGTTTTCTTCCACGGCATCGGGTTCCGCCACATGGGCAAGCCCGCGACAATCGACTGCGGGCTGCCCCCGCCCGGCGGGAAAAGAATCACGTCGTACTTCGCGTTCAGGTTTGCATCCCTGGCCGCATCCTGAACACTGATGTAGTTGTACGGAATGCGGTTGAAGTCGAACGCCTGTCTCCACCAGCCTTCGGTCTGAGTGCTTATCCAGGTGTGCATGATCGCCACGCGAGCCAGACGAGCGGGATGCGTCGCCACAGCCGGCGCCGCTGCGAGCGCGTAGACCTTGAGCCCGAGGTCCCTCGACGCCTTGTCCAGATCACCCAACGCTATCCGGCGCGCGAGAAACGATCCTCGAGCGAATTTGTGGCCCCCCGCTTCAAAGGGCTCTTCGGCGATCTGGAAATCGGCGTCCTTGAGCTGATAACGGAGTGTCGCCAGCGCGCTCTCAGCGTTGTGATCGATCGCGAAAACAGCCCCGCTCCCGCTAACCCCGCCCGGCGCCCTGATCTCACCGGTCACCGTTTCCATTGGAACGGCGAGAATTTTTTGATCCGTCACCCGGAACGAGCGCACCGTGAAGTTTTCCGGAAACGTCCAGCCGGTGTCGTCGTAGGGCGTGCGTTGCGGATCGTTCGGACTCCAGTACTGATAGTCGAGTAGCGCATCCGCTATGCGCGAGTACGGCTGATCCATCCTGATGATGTAGCTGCCGGAGGGAAACTGGCGTGCCTCGGTGCGCGGCACCGACAGGGGAAGCGTGTCATAAGGATTGATCGAGGGCGGTGCGGTTGATGGCTTTGCCATCTCGCTCGGTCTCGTGCTGTCGGGCGATCGGGCGAAATCATAGGGGCGGGTGCTGTCGGCCGGCCTGCCTGCGGGCGCCGCGGGAGTGCCGGAACCAGTGGCTGGCCGCGCCCGCGGCACCGATACGAGCACCGTGAACGGAGCCGTCGCGCGCGAGATCTCGACGTGCTGCTTCTGGAGGATTCTGAGCAGCGCGGCTTGCGCGCCCGGACGACGGTCGTCAGCGGGCAACACATAGGCAGCGGGACCTTCCGAGCGCGCCTTCAGAATCGAGCGCTTGCTCTTCTCCCAGAAATTCTGGAGGAATTGCTCGCGATTGTTCGCGAAGTAGTTGAGGGAGACGAGCAATCCGGTTTGCTCGTAATTGTTGTTGTCCCGGAGCGACCACTTCACCTTCGGCAGCGGTGGGTTCTGGCGGTACCAGGTTCGGGACGTCTCACTCGGCGAGAGGGTCCGGTCGACGGTCTCTGCCGTCCCGCCGTTGCCGAAGGTCTCGTAGAGCCGGCTGATGCCGTTGTGGGTCGCGGCCATGAACATCAGGTAGCCGGGCGACCAGGTGTCGAAGTTTCCGTGCGTGTAAACGCCCGGCATGCCCAGCCGCGTCATCTCTTGCACGTTGTTCCAGCCGAGCATCTGCCACTCGTTGGTTAGAAGCGGGTCGAGCCAGGCGTTGTAGGGGCCGTCACCAACGGTGTTGTCGTAGAGGTACGAGCCGGATTCATGGAGGTCGTGCAGCACCTGCGCCTTCCAACCCAGGTAGGTGTCGAGGACGTTCTGCGACAGCTTGAGTGTCAGCGCCATCGCGTCACGATTGTTGTCATGCGCGACGTAATGCCCCCAGTAAAGGAGCGGTGGGGCTGTCTCCCCGGGATGCGCCATGTGCCAGCGGAAGATGTCAACCTGGCGGTCGCGCCCATCGACTTCGACGATCGGTGTGATGAGAGTGACCAGGTGATCGCGGATATTCCTGATGTACGGGCTCTCATCGACCGCCAGGCGATAGGCCAGCTCCATCAGCGCGGTGGGAGCGCCCGACTCCGGGGAGTGGATGGTGCCCGTGATGTAATAGACGGGCACAGTCTGCGTCGCGATCCGCGCTGCTTCGGCATCGTCCATGTTGATGCTGCGGGGATCGGCGAGCTTCGCCAGGTTCGCTTTGTTCTGCTCCAGATTGGCGAGCAGAGCCTCGGAGGCGACGGCTACCGCGATCATCTCTTTTCCCTCTTCAGTCGTCCCAATCGAATACACCCGTACTCGGGGGCTCGTCTTGGCGAGTATCCGCATGTAGGTGTAGACCTCCTTCGAGTACGGCAGGTTGTTTCGCGCGCCGGCGATATCACCGAGCACGGCCTTTGGGCTCGGTACGGTCGTCGACGCCGGCAGATAGTCCACGAGCGAAGAGAGAAAGAACGATTCGGTCGTGTACTCGTGGATTTTCCGGGTGTACTCCTCGTCGATGGGCTGGCTGGGATCGCGCCCGGGACGCGTGGCGGAGATAAGTGGCTGGCCCGAAAGATTACGCGGCCGCGAACTGTCGGACGCCTGCCCTAACGCCTCAAGCGCGGGGACTGCCATGAACAGCAGCAGCGACAACCGCAGAATGGGTCCAGGGTACATCGATTCCTCGCCGGGTTACAGGTAAAGGCTCCTCTGCAAACCTAACCCTGTTCGAGGAGCGCTCTCAACCTGTCGCTGTAGGTGCGGCTGGACGTCAGCTTAGTTCCATCGTGAAGAGTGATGACGTATTCCCCGTGAAAATAGGGCTGAAGCTTTCTCAGCCTGTCGACATTGACGATTGCGGAGCGATGGACCCTCACGAATTTCGACGGATCGAGCCTCGCCTCGAGCGACTTGATGGTGTCGCGCACCAGGTGCCGCCTGCCCGCCGCGTGAAGAGCCACGTAGTTTCCTTCGGCGTCGATCCAGTCGACGTCCTCGACGCGAACGAAATAGATCTCGCCATTTGCCCTGACGGGGAATCGCGCCAGCTGACTGGTTGGCGCGGTCGTGGAAAGCGTGCGCAGGAAGTCGCGCAGCTCACCCGAAATCGCCGGTCTCTCGCGGACGGCGAGAAGCTCTTCCACGCGGGCCAGAGTCTTCTCGAATCGCTCGCGATCGAAAGGCTTGAGCAGATAATCGAGCGCGCTCACGTCGAAGGCATGGAGGGCGTACTCGTCGAAAGCGGTCACGAAGACGATGATTGGCAGCGACGCCGTATCGGCGGATTCCAGTATCTGGAAACCGTCGAGTCCTGGCATCTGAACGTCGAGAAAGATCAGATCGATGTCGTGGTCAGCGAGCGCAGCGGCGGCTTCCGAGCCGTCATTGCACTCGGCCACAATGGTATAGCGTTCGCGGCCTGCGAGCATGGACCTCAGTCGTTCCCGCGCGAGCGGCTCATCGTCGGCGATCGCCACTCTGATCGCCGTCACGCTACGCTCGTCGCTGCCGGAGATTGCTGACCCGCCATATGCAGCGGGATGGCGATCACAACTCGCGTTCCGCGATCGGGCAACTTTTCGAGAAAGATCGATTGGTCTTGTCCGTACAACTGTTCCAACCGGCGGCGGGTGTTCGCGAGCCCCAATCCCTGCTTCTTCACACGGGCGCCAGAGCCATTTGAGTTGAGCCCATTGTCGGTGATCGAGATCTCCAGCTTCCCACCGACTGTCAGACCGGAGATCTCGATTGTGCCCGGGCCCGCCGTTCGAGCGATTCCGTGATCGAACGCATTCTCGAGCAGTGGCTGGAGGATGAACTGCGGCACGAGCGCATCGAAGGCCTCGGGCCGAATTGCCTGGCTTATGGTGAGGCGGTCTCCAAACCGCACCCGCATGATCTCGATGTACTGCCCCACGAGTGCGAGCTCATCGCGGAGGGTGATCTCGTTCTGCCCGCGGAGCTGCATCGTGAGTCGCAGCAGATCACTGAGCCGGGCAAGCATCGTATCGGCAGCATCGACGTCCCGGTGCATCAGAGTGGAGATGCCGTGAAGCGTGTTGAACAGAAAGTGAGGATGGATCTGCGACCGAAGCGCCTCGAGTTGTGCTTCCGACAATTGCGCGCGCAAGTCCGCCGCCGCCACTTCGCGCTCCCGGTATCGCCGGTTGAACTCGAATGCATGCGCAATCCCTATCACCGCCCAGAACGCCATCGACTCGTTGGCGAAATTGCGGGCGAGCTCACTACCGATCGAAGCGCCGAGGTTGAGCCCGAAGGCATGCTCGATAGGCACCAGCACCGAGTACTTGAGAACGACGCAGACGGAGGTCACGGCCAGAGTGAGCGGAAGCATCACGCGCCAGCTCTTCCTGTCGATTGGATAGCGCCGCCCCATCCAGAAGAAGAGAGGTGTGAAGAGCGCGCAGGTGTACCAGTCCGCGAAGCGCCCCGTGAGCATGTCGCGCCACCCGATTGGCTGGCCGCGCTGCGATAGGTAGACCACGGTCTGGCTGGTCGAGAACGCAGCCAGAAATGTCCACACGCCGAACACCAGCAACGCTTGCACGGCCGTTCGTTTCTGGGATTCGCTCAGCCTCATGTTGGGTCGCCCATAGTCAGTCATAAGGTATGTCGAGACCGCCGATCGGCGAGCCGCTCGTGACGAAATGGCCCCAATCGGGGACAGACTGGCAGTGGCGCCGGCATGATCGCCGGGTTGTCACTCTTTCCAGCCGTATCATCACATTCTGTTTGCCGTGTTCGCGAGGATGGCGCATCCTGCCCACACGACCCGACTACCGCTCGATTCCTCTGACCGAATGCCATGAAGCTGTATTCAGCGGCCGTTCTGTTGACAATCGCCAGCCTTGCCTGCGCCCAGGCCCCGCGCTGGAGCCAGTCGATGGGAGTATCCGGTCCGGCCGGATGGCCAGCGATTGACTCCGCCGAGCTGGCCAGGTTCATCGATCCGCTCATCACGGTGCAGATGGCGAAGGAGAACATACCGGGCGCGGTTTTTCTGCTGGTCCAAAACGGGAAGATCATCTACCAGCGCGGTTATGGCTTTGCCAACGTCTCCCGGCGCCAAGCCGTCGACCCCGAGACAACGATCTGGCGCATCGGCTCGATCAGCAAGGTCTTCACCGCAACCGCCGTCGTGCAGCTTGCGGATCGCGGACGGTATCGACTCGCTGACGACGTGAACCGATATCTCACCCGGTTCAAGGTCCCGGCAACATTTCCGGAACCGGTGACATTCCAGCACCTGCTGACCCACACCGGAGGCTTCGACGAGATCCGGCCAGGCACCCGCGCCGAGACAGCGGCCGGACTGCTTTCGCTAGGCGATTTCCTCCAGGGCAAACTGATACGGTTGCGGCCTCCCGGACGCACCATCAGCTACTCCACATACGGAATAACGCTCGGTGGATATCTGGTCGAGCAGATCTCGGGAGTGGACTTCGAGACCTATCTCGCACGGAATGTCTGGGGCCCGCTCGGCATGACACGAACAAACATCGCAGTGCCGGACTCGTTGAGAGGCGACCTCGCGCAGGGCTATGAGTATGACGCTGGCGCCAACAAGGTCGCCGAGTGGGAATTGTATCACACCACGCCAGCATCATCCATCAACGCCAGCGCTGCCGACATGGGACGGTTCATTATCGTGCACCTGCAGAACGGACGTTATCGGAACACGCGCATCATGAGCGAGGCCGCGGCGCTCGACATGCATCGCCAGCACGCGACTTCCCACCCTAAGCTCGCCGGCTTTGCCTACGGGTTCTACGAGGCGTTCACCAATGGCGAGCGATTGCTGCAGCACGGCGGAAATGTCGAAGGCTTCAGCGCGCAGCTCACGCTCATCCCCGCGCGCGGAATCGGATTCTTCATTGCGAGTCAACACGAGCCGGCGCGGTTGCGCGACGTCGTTCAGTCCGCATTGCTGGATCACTACTTCCCCGCGAACGATAAAGCCGCTGCCCCTCCGGTTCGAATGTCCGGTTATCGAGAGAGAGCTCCCCACTTCGCGGGAACTTATGAGTTGAACCAATTCTGCCACTCGTGCGGACCGGATCGGCGTGAGTACACACGAATCGAAGTCAAAGCCAACACCGACGGAACTATCTCGATCACCGGAAATCCGCAGCCATTCGTTGAAGTCGAGCCATTCTTTTTTCAACGGGTGAACGGAACCGGAGGTGTCGCCTTCCGCGAAGATGCGGCGGGGAGGGTGACGCTGCTCGCAGGAGACTCCTGGCTCGTCTTCGAGCGCATCAAATAACGCTTCGCCACTCAACACTTTCCAATCAACCAATGAAACTCACGATTCTTTCCCCACTGCTGGCGTTTTTAATGGTAGCGCCGCTTTCCGCGCCGCCCTGCCAGAGCCGATCCGATTCAGCAGCGATCAGGCAAACCGCGCTCGATTACATCCAGGGTTGGTATACGGGAGACGCGGCACGGATGGAGAGCGCATTGCACCCGGAGCTGGCAAAGAGGATAGTACGGTCCGATTCTCTGGGTAATTTCAGGCTCGACCAGCAAAGCGCGATGACGCTGGTGCAGGGCACGCGAAACGGCTACGGCAAGTCGACGCCGCAAGCTGATCGTCGCGACGACGTTCGAATACTCGACGTCTATCGGAACGCGGCCTCGGTGCGCATAAACGCGTCCTACTGGGTCGACTATTTGCAGCTGGCCAAATGGCACGGCCGCTGGTTGATCGTGAACGTGCTCTGGGAGCTCAAGCCCAAGGCGTGAAGCTCGTGGTTCGCGTGCTTCCGTCGCGCCTGTAGTTTCTGCTGCCGGTCGCGTTTGCTGAGGTAGCGGCGCAAGCGGCGCCCCAAAAGGACGGCGATATAATCGGTCGAGGAGTCCACCGCGACGCAATCGAAGGCGTCACATTCAGCCGCGATGGCCATCTCCGGATGGAAAACTCGTCGCATTAGGGATCCGGAGCGGACGCGTAGAGGTTCGCAGACTCTGGAGCGGTATCGTGATTCGCACGCTGACCGGTCACTCCGATTCACTTCACGGAGTCTCGTTCAGCCCTGATGGGCGGCTGCTCGCAACGGCCGGTTTCGACCGCGTGGTTAATCTCTGGGACGTTTGGTCTGGCCGGCGGGTCGCGAGCTGGACCGGGCATACCCGCAAGGTAAGCGACGTGGCGTTTGCGCCGGACGGTCGGGCGGTCGTATCAGTCGGGAGTGACACGACCGCTCAATTCTGGTCAGTGCCTGGGCACGCTCCCTAAGATCGCAGATGTCAGCATACTTCCCCGCCTCCGCGGCCGCTCACTTCAATGCGATCTCGCCTATGCGGCTCGTTCCGCTCAGGGCGAGCCAGAGACGGTTTCGGGTACTGTCGACAGACATGTTCCGAACGATCGACCCTGGGGTGGGGATCGCGACTGTCTCGGTTTTGTGCGTCTTTCGATCGAACGCGACGATCGTTCCGGAGCGCGCTTCATTGTAGAAGATCCGGCCGTCGGGCGCGATCGCGATCCCGTACGGCGCCGACCGCTCACCACCGGGTGAAATCCATTCCTTGAAGCCGCCGCTCTTCGGGTTGTAGGAGCCAAGATAGCCGCGCGCATAATCCGTGTACCACACCGTTCCCGATTCGTCGACGGCGAGCCGTCGGGGGCGTGTGCCGCTTTCAGGCAATATGATTTCCCGAAGCTCACCGCTCTCGCCGTCGATGCGCCCCAGTTTGTTGGTTCCGAACAATGCGACCCAGATCGAGCCGTCGGGAGCATTCACCATCCCATACGGGAGTGCCCCTTCCGTCGGCACAGTCCAAACCTTGGCAGTATGAGTTCGCGGGTCGAATCGGCCGTAGGTGTTACCGCGCTGAACTGTGAACCAGACCATTCCTTTACGAATGAGCGGAGTGTGCGGATCACCCGCACCGGGGGGCAGCGAGTACTCCTCAATTTTTCCGGTGCTCGGGTCGAGCCGCCCGAGCTTGCCGATTCGCTGGGCGGTGTACCAAACGCCTCCGTCCGGAGCTACGACGATTCCGTGCGGTGCCGACGCGGGGGTCGCCGTCGCATAATCAGTAATCTTGCCGGTAGTCGGATCCAGGCGTCCGATGAAGCTGTTCTGCTGGTCAGTGTACCAGACGATTCCGTCTCTGCCAACGGCGGGATCGTGTGGGAAGGCCCGTCCCCGCGGCAGCTTATATTCGACGACGGCGAGCGGCGAGGCCGCAGCGGCCAGACACCCAAGCGCTGGAACCAGCGTGGCTAGCCGCCGAGTGTTTCGGGAAAGCATCCTATTCCCCCAATGATGCGTACTTCAAATTGATGCACGCGCGCGCTGAATTCCGCCAGCATGCTCCACAAATGCATCTCGTTCGATGGAAGCATTGCCACGAGGCCATCAAGGGTTGTAGAACGCTCCCGGCGCCAATAACTTCCGAAACTCTCCCGGAGAGATGGCCGAGAGGCTGAAGGCACCGGTTTGCTAAACCGGCATACGTGGAAACGCGTATCGAGGGTTCGAATCCCTCTCTCTCCGCTCGGCGGGTCCGCG
>JALYKQ010000081.1 GCA_030774675.1 Gemmatimonadota bacterium
CCGGGCATCGCCGACTGCCACGGCATATCGTCGACGAAGTATTGCACGCAGCCGCCGGTGACACCGCGTGAGCTGGAAACGACCTCGCCCTCCGGTGTGTAACTCAGCCGAAGGCCGGGAACGGTTCGCAGGATATCGGTGAGGTAGTTCGGTCGCAACCGCTGGATCTGTTCCGGCCCAAGATAGAACCCGGTACCCGATTTCTGCCGTTGGGTGAAGCCTGCCTTGTCGAGACCGGCAACGCGCTTGGCGGTAACGATTACAGGATCGATGATCGCCACGAACTTCGGGAGCTTGATCGTGACCCGCTTCGGCTCCCGCGAGGAGAGGTCCACGGGCACCGTTTCGGCGCCAAAACCGAGATGACGCGCCATCAGCACCTGACTCCCGGAGGGAAGGTTGCGAAGCGTGAACTCGCCCTTCTCGTTTGTCAGTGCAACCACATCCGTTCCGACAACCTCCACGCGACTCCCTGCGTTGGTGGCGGCGCCCTCGAGTACGACGTGACCCGACACCATGGCATTGCCAACCTTGGAGTTGGAATCTGCCTTCGAAAGAAGAAGGGTGCGCGCGAAGAGTTCCGTGTCTGACTCCCCGATACTGATCGGGATCTCGGCGGTCACTGATCCGCCGCGCCTAGCCTGCAGCGTCGCTCGGAGCGAATGGGGGAGTCCGCAAAGCTTGAACCTGCCTGACCCGTCGGTGCTGTCGCGCAACAGACGCGGTGACTGACGAACGCCCGTCTCCTTCGATGCCTCGAGCTGGGTCCAGGCGATCGACACTTCTGATCCGGCGACGGCCTGCAGAGTTTCCGGATCGACGACGTGGCCGATCACGGCTGACGTTCCCTGAGCACGCGGTCTCACTGGACAAGCGCCACGAATTATCGTCGCCGCGGACGGCACGGCGAGAACGATCGAGCTCGAGCTGTCGGCGCCGACGTGAAAAGGCCGCGTTGCGAGAGATATTCCGAGAGTGTCAAGGAGTGCGTGGAAGACCCCGACTTGATAGGTGCCCGGCGTCAAGCCGTCGATCCTGAATTGCCCGAGCGAGTCGGTGACTCGGGTCGCTTTCGCGCCCTCGATCACGACGTCGGCGCCGGCCAGATACCGGCCGTTGAGGCTGTCGATCACGACCCCTACGATCTCGGCGGTTCCTGTTCTGTCTGGCTGCGCTGGAGCCGGAGGAGTTTTCTGCTGTGCGGTTAGCGCAACAGGCGCTGTCGTCACGACCAGCGCGGCCATCAACCGAAGTGTGGTCAAGGATCGCATCAATCTTCGAGCGCGGGCTCGTATGCGGATTCTGTGTGGGGTCGGAGCTGGCTGTTCCCGTTGATCAACCGAGCGCACGTATTCCACCTGAGGATCGCATCGTCGTTGCCAGCCGGACGGATCGCCTCTGCCCGTTCGTACCAGCCCATTGCATTGCGAAGCGCGTCGTACGCCATCGCCCCGCTACCCATTCCGCCCCGGTGCTGTAGCGCCTGCCCGCTCCGCTCAGACGCAATTCCGGTATAGTAGGCACGCTGATAGGGATCGGCGATCCGCGGAAGCGACTCCTGTACGACTTTCATTATATGCCCGTGGTCCTCCGCGAGCTGGTCGGTGAGAGCGAGCACGAACATTACGAGCACCTGCTGGTTGGCCGGGTCGATCTCGAGAACATCGCGGCAGATGCTCTCCGCCGCCCATGATTGGTTGATCAGGCGATACCGCTCCGCCTTCTGAACGGCGCGGGGAATTGCTTCCTTCGAAATCGGCTTCAGCTTGAATTGCTCGCTCACACCGCTGCTCCTGTTGCTACCATCTCAGCCGTCCACTACCCGTTACCACTACCCGTTACCCGCTTCCCGCCTCCCGCCTCCCGCTCCCCGCCTACCGCTTCCCTCTTACCCCGAATCAGCCTCACCAGTTTCGCCAGCGGGTCGTAGGCCCGGTCGACTACTCGCTCCTTGAGCGGAATAATGGCGTTGTCGGTGATCGTTATGCTCTCGGGACAGACTTTGGTACAGCACTTGGTGATGTTGCAGTAACCGATGCCGTGGCTCTCCTTCAACTCGGTGGTTCGATCGAGGATGTCGAGTGGATGCATCTCGAGCTGCGCTACGTGGACCAGGAGGCGTGGCCCGACGAACTGCTCATGCAGCTGATGATCGCGGAGCACGTGACAGACATCCTGGCACAGAAAGCACTCGATGCACTTCCTGAACTCCTGAACTCGGTCGGCATCGGCCTGGGCCATTCTCCACGTCCCGTCCGGCGCGTCCGGTGAGCGCGGAGTGAATCTTCTGATCCGTTTCTTGGCCCGGAAATTCGACGACACATCGGTCACAAGATCCTTCACCGGCGGAAACGCCCTCATCGGCTCGACCGTGACGGGCTTCGACAGATCGAGCTCGCTCAAGCGCGTCATGCACATGAGGCGTGGAAGTCCGTTGATCTCCGCCGAGCACGATCCACACTTCCCCGCCTTGCAGTTCCAGCGCATCGCCAGATCCCCCGCGCTCTCAGCCTGGATCTGGTGGATTGCGTCGAGAACGACCATGCCTTCGGAGACGCTGGTTGCGTACTCCTCGAGCTGGCCGCCCGCCCCCGCACCACGCCAGACTCTGAACGTCGCGCGGCGCGACTCCGTGCCGGCGCTCGAGTCGCTCCTCGCGGCGGCGCGCTGCCCGCTCGCGACAATGTTCTGCGCGAATGTCCCCGTCGCGGGCATCAGTTGTTCTCCTCGATGATCCGCTTCAGATCCTCGCGCATGTCGGGTATGGCCTCGCGGGTCACCAGCATCTCACCGCCTGCTCCCCGGCGAACGATGATGTTGAATTTGCCGTAGGCAGCGTCCTTGGCCGGAAAATCGTCGCGAAAATGGCCACCTCGACTCTCCTTTCTCTCGAGGGCCGCACGCGCCACGATTTCCGAGACGGTAATCAGATTCTGTAGATCGAGCGCCGTGTGCCATCCGGGATTGTACTCCCGGTTGCCAGCGACGGAAACCTTGCGCGTCCTCTCGCGCAGCGTTTTGAGACCGTCCAGGGCGCGTCGCATCTCGTCCTCGCGTCTCACGATGCCGACCAGCTCCTGCATCATTGTCTGGAGATCGTGCTCGACCTGGTACGGTCCTTCCCCCCCGCCATGCCTGTCGAACGGCTCGAGCGCGGCCCGAACCAGGCCATCGACCTCCTGCGTATCGATCTTGGCTGAGGATTGCCTCGCCGCAAATTCGGCGGCGTATTTTCCTGCCCGCATTCCGAACACCAGCAGATCCGAGAGCGAGTTCCCGCCCAGCCTGTTGGCGCCGTGCAGTCCCGCGCCGACCTCACCGGCCGCGAAGAGGCCGGGCACACTCGACATCTGGGTGTCTCCATCGACTCGCACCCCGCCCATCACGTAGTGGGTCGTCGGACCAACCTCCATCGGCTCCTTCGTGATGTCGATGTCCGCCAGCTGCTTGAACTGGTGATACATGCTCGGGAGCTTCTTCTTGATATGGTCTTCGGCGTTCGGGAGCCTGGTCTTGATCCAGGAGATATCGAGATACACACCGCCGTGCGGACTGCCTCTTCCCTCCCGAACCTCCCTGACGATCGCTCGCGCCACGTGATCGCGCGTGAGCAACTCCGGGGGCCGACGGGCATTCTTGTCGCCCTGAGTGTAACGCCAGCCCTCTTCCTCGTTGTCGGCAGTCTGGTTGCGGTAGTTCTCCGGAATATCGTCGAACATGAAACGACGACCTTCCTTGTTGACGAGTATGCCGCCCTCGCCGCGCACTCCTTCGGTGACGAGAATTCCGCGCACGCTTGGTGGCCACACCATGCCCGTCGGATGGAACTGCACGAACTCCATGTCCTGGAGCGCCGCGCCTGCGTTGTAGGCCAGCGCATGCCCGTCACCGGTGTACTCCCAGCTGTTGCTGGTGACGCTGAATGCCCTGCCGATTCCACCCGTCGCCAGAACCACTGCCTTTGCCTCGAACAGCTTGAAGCGACCTCGCTCACGATCGTAGCCGAGAGCGCCTGAAATGCGATTGCCCTCCTTGAGGAGCGAGACAATGGTACACTCCATGTGCACGTCGATCGGCTGGTGGACCGCGAAATCCTGGAGCGTCCGAATGATCTCGAGGCCGGTGCGGTCTCCGACGTGAGCCAGCCGCGGATACTTATGTCCGCCGAAATTGCGCTGGAGGATACGACCATCCGCCGTTCGGTCGAATACCGCCCCCATCGCCTCGAGCTCGCGCACACGGTCCGGCGCCTCTTTGGCGTGCAGCTCCGCCATCCGCCAGTTGTTGAGATACTGGCCACCACGCATGGTGTCGGCAAAATGAACCCGCCAGTTGTCCCGGTCGTCGACGTTGGCCAAGGCGGCGGCGACCCCGCCCTCGGCCATTACCGTGTGCGCTTTTCCGAGCAGCGACTTGCAGATCAAGCCAACCGATGCACCGCCGGCCGCAGCCTCGATCGCTGCGCGCAACCCCGCCCCTCCAGCACCGATCACGAGCACGTCGTGCTCGTGCCGCTGGTATTCCGCCACCTAGAGCAGCCTCACATCGTGCCAGATGCCCATCGCGCACAGCCGGATGAAGACATCAGAGAACGCTACCCAGAAGAGGCTGAGCCAGGCCCACCGCATGTGACCGCGATTGAGACAGCTCACGCAGTCGTAGGTCTTCTTCCGGACGGGGGCGCGGGAGAGCTGGTCGAGATAGCCTCCGACGAGGTGGCGGAGGGAATGGCATCCCAGGGTGTAGCCGCCGAGCAGAATCACGTTGACGACGAGAACAATTGTGCCCAGGCCGATCCCGAAATTCTGCTGACCCGTGTTTCGATCGAAGAACCACATCGCCTTGTACGCATCGCTGGCAAGGATGACGAGAAAAACCAGGGCAGCGTAGAGGAAGTAGCGGTGAATGTTCTGAATGACGAGTGGAAAGGATTTTTCTCCGCGATAGGTCTTTCGCGGCTCGCCCACGGCGCAGTTGGGTGGATCCGCCCAGAAGCTCTTGTAGTAGGCGCCTCTGTAGTAGTAGCAGGTGAGGCGGAAGCCGGCGGGAAAAGGAAGAATTAGTAATGCGGGTGAAAATGGAATGAACCCCGGCAGCCAGGAGGGCCGTGCACCATGAATCCAGGCGTGGGGAGAATCGGAGAACAGCAGCGGCGAATAGAAAGGCGAGAGATAGTTGCCGTAGGAGAAGTATTTGTTCTGGAACGCTGCCCACGTTGCGTAGACAAGGAAGCCCGCGAGGATAATGAAGACCACGAGGGGCTGAACCCACCAGGCGTCGCTGCGCATTGTCTGCCCGAAGCCGCGCCGGGTGATCTGAACGACCTCAGACGGCATTTGTCGGATACATCGCGTTCGACGCGAAAGCAGTTTGGCTGCGCGAGCTGATCACGCAGGCAAAGTTAGTTTTTGGCGAAGGTCGCGGGTAGTCTTGCATACGATGCAAAGAGCCTCCGGCACGTTTTCAGCGCCGGAGGCTCTTTGGTTATGCGAGTGTAAGTTCTTACTGCTTGACGGCGGGTGGTGCGCCGGGGCCCTTCCGTCCCCAACCTTTCCTTCCGCCGTTGGCGCGACGCTCTGAGGCTGCCTTCTGTTGAGCGTCGAACTTCGCCTGCTGGTCAGGGGTCAGGATGGCGCGAATTTCCGCCTGCTCCTGGGTGCGAATGGACTGGCCGCTCTGCATTACCTGCTTGGCTTTTTCCATGTTGCTGCGGAAAGCCGCGGAGTCGCCCTTCTGCCGCGCGGCGCGTGCCGCTTCCATAAACGGCTTGGCGCGATCGCGCAGCGCTTGATTCTGAGGCTGGTACTTCTGACGGATCGCCTTGATCTGGGTCTTCTGCGCATCGGTCAGGTTGAGATCGCGGCCAAAGCCACGACCTTCGCGGCCGCCGCCTGGGCCTTTCCGAAACTGGCCGTCGGGGCGATCGCCGCGACGATGGTAGCCACTATCGGTGCGGGCTTTCGGGGCTGTTGACGACTGCGCCGCGGACACCCCCGCTAGGCCGCAGACCAGCAAGGTCCCGAGCGCCAAAGTTCGTAATGTCGACATTCCAAACCTCCACAACTTGTTGAGCGCCGCGCGCGGAAATGCGCCCGGCTGTACTGGTAGACGGAGGCATACACGCGATGTTAAGGCAGAGGGTCTCACGGCCAGTGGATCAAGAGGCAGCTGCAACTACCCCGCGGCAGCTTCAGGCACCGCCCCGAATCTCCGCTCCCGTGAGTGGAACTCGTGCACAGCGTGCTCGAGGTCCGCGGGACTGAAATCCGGCCACCGGCGATCGGTGAAGTAGAGCTCGGCGTAGGCGCACTCCCAGAGAAGGAAATCGCTCAAGCGCTGCTCTCCGCCAGTGCGAATGAGCAGATCTACATCCCGACATTCTCCGGTCCAGTGATAGACGTCGCACATCGCCTGGGTCAGGTCGTTGCGGGTGATGCGATCGGCGCCGCGAAGAAGATCGGCCGCCCGGACCATCGCATCGCGGGCAGAGTAGTCGACTGCAATCCGGAGGTCGAGACGCGTCCCGTGTTTGGTGGCTTCCTCTGCCGCACAGATGGCTCGCAGCAGCTCGGCTGGAATCCGGTCACGACGTCCGATGATCCGCATCCGGACGTCGTTGGTGACGCAGCGCTCGGTCTCCGAGACGAGGTAGCGCCGGAAGAGCCGCATGAGGAGCGCGACTTCGCGGGACGGGCGCGCCCAGTTGTCCGACGAGAAGGCATAAAGGGTGAGCATCCCAATCCCGCGGTCCGGCGCGGCCTCGACGATCTTCCGCACTACCCGTGCGCCGGCGATGTGGCCAGCGGTGCGCGGCCGTCCGCGAGCGTTGGCCCAGCGGCCATTGCCGTCCATGATGATCGCGACGTGAATCCCCGATTGCGCCGAAGTCAGCTGCGGGTGCCCGCTTGCGGGCAGGGAGCGGGCGTGATGGTGCGACACTTTCGTCAGCGCTCCCGCGTGGCGCGAATCAGCGCCTCCATATGGTCCAGGTAACGCTCAAGGGCCCGCCGACCCGAAGCCGTGAGCCTGTACTCCGTCTTCGGCATCCGCCCTTCGAACGACTTCGTGCACGCGATGTAATCGGCTTCCTCCAGCTTGCGCGCGTGAACGCTCAGATTGCCGTCCGTGGTCTTCATCAGCTTCTTCAGATCGCTGAAGCTTAGCGAGTCGTTGACTGCAAGGGCGCTGACGATCCCGAGCCGCAGACGCTCGTGAATGAGCCTGTCGAGCGCGTCTGCGCGAGCCGACGAGATCGCGCCCGCTTCCGGTTTGCCGCGAACAGTCCGCAAGTCGCCGGTCACAGTGGGCCGCCTGTCGTCGCGCGCGGTTCCGTGCTTAGCCACCGTGCCTCCACGCCACAGGAATTCCGAAGCCGATATGAAGACCCCCGAACGCGGCAGCCATGATCCAGTCGTTCCACAATTGCGGCGTGAACAAGGCAAGGGTTCCGGCGAGCATGAAGCAGAAGCCCATGACCGGGACGATCTTCACCGAGAACGCGCCGCCAGCTACGACGGCAGTTCCATAAAGAAGGAGCCACATCCCGGGAATGGTGGCGACCAATCCTGCGCGATAAAGAACGATCGTGAGGAGAGCTCCGACGAGCATTGGCGGCGAGAAGCTTAGAACGAACTTCCGCCCCGGACCGGAGAGCAACGGTACGTGCGCCCTCCGCGCCTTCCGGACGATCGCCCACAGCATCACCAGCGGAGCGAGAACCGCTGCAGCAAGCCAGACGGAGAGTGACCGGAGCGCCGAGTCCTGCGCGGACGCGATCACGGCAGCGATGGTGGCGATGATCCCAACCGCGACCATTCCCCACCCGGAGACGGCGGTAAACGATCCTGCGGCCTCCATCGTGTCGCGGATGAAAGCAAGGTTGTCCATCGCGCGGACGTGAAGCGCGGGCGGCTCTGATGCTGGTGGTCGGTGAAGGGGAGTGACGGATGCCATTGGTCCGATATTAGGGGGCAAACTGACGGTTGTCAAGTACTTTGCAGCGTAAAGCGCAGCCTGCCCTTCATTTGCGCTGCGCCCTACTACCCCAAAGCGATCGGACCGGGCAACGGGTCACTCGCGGGAAAGCTCTGCTCCACCATTTTGTCGAGCCGCCGCTCGTCGATGGCCGTGCCGAGCAGATCCACGAGCTGAGCGCAGAACGCGGGAAGATCGTCCGGCTTCCTGCTCGTCAGGAGCTTCTGGTCCAGTTGTACCGGTTTGTCCACCCATGCCCCGCCCGCGTTCCTGATGTCGGTTTCGAGGCTCGGCCACGATGTAATGGTCCGCCCGCGCACCGCGTCGGCTTCGACCAGCAACCACGGACCGTGACAGATTGCGGCAACTGGCTTGTCGGCCTCCATGAAGTCACGCACGAAATTCACCGCGTCTTTGTTCGTCCGGAGCTTGTCGGGATTGGCCACACCACCGGGGATAACGAGCGCGTCGAAATCGCGCGCGCTGACCTTCGAGACTTCGACGTCTACCGGGAACCGGTCGCCCTTCTGGTCGTGGTTCACCGATTGGATCTCTCCCGGCTTGTCCGAGACGAGCTTGACCTCGGCCTCCGCCTGCTTCAGCGCATTCCATGGCGCGGTGAGCTCCACCTGTTCGACTCCATCGGTTGCTAGAAAAGCGACCTTGCGCCCCTTGAGCTGGCTGGGCATGACAATCTCCGGTAGCGGTTTGGATCTGGTTTGATGAGCATATTGAAAGTCAGAAATTGTGCCACGGTCCGGGATATCGAGGCACCTGACCACTGACGCTGCAGTCACCATATTTCGACGTGCCGATCATCGATCTCTACGGGCATCAGCCCCTGCGCGAGCGTCTGGCCGCGAGCATCCGGGCGGGAACGCTGCCAGCGAGCATTCTCCTTCAGGGCCCGCGAGGGGTCGGCAAGCAGCGTCTCGCCCTCTGGATGGCGGAGCGACTCCTTTGCACCGAAGAAGACGGACCGTGCGGAACGTGCAAGGCGTGCCGCTACGTCCGAGAGCTGACTCACCCTGATCTGCACTGGGTCTTCCCGCGGCCGCGCCTTCGCGATTCTGATCCGGATCTCGAGCAGGTGCGCGAGGACTACGCCGAAGCAACGGCGGAGCGCGCTGGTAACAATGGCCTATACGCCGCACCATCCGGCACTGAGGGGATCTACGTCGCGACCGTACGATCCCTGGTGCAGCGCGCCGTCATGGCGCCCGCGATGGGAAGGCGCAAGATCTTCATCGTTGGCGACGCCGAGCGAATGGTTCCACAGGAAGGCGCGGATATGGCGGCGAACGCATTCCTGAAGCTGCTCGAAGAGCCTCCCGCGGAAACAACAATCATTCTCACCTCGAGCGAGCCGGGTGCGTTGCTGCCAACGATTCGCTCACGCGTCGTAGCGGTGCGCGTTCCGCTCGTTCCGGATTCCGCGGTTCGGGCTTTTGTCGAGAATCCAGCCGTGAAAAAGGCGTTGGACAGAGAGGCCAAGTCGGGAACCGCTGAACGCGTTCGTGCCGCCGCTGGCGCGCCGGGTCGGCTTCTTACGGGAGCAGTCGATGCAAAGGCTACCGTGAATGCCCGCAGAATCATCGACGCGGCGACGAGTCCGCGGCGCGCTCTCGCGTACTCTACCGCATTGTCCCAGGGCGCGGCGGGCGCGCGAGGCGGCTTCACCGATACACTCGACGCGCTGGTCGAGCTTCTCGGTGAGCGGGCCCGCGACGCGCTTCATCGAAAGGATCAGGCGAGCGCCGCCTCGGCAAGCAAGGCGGTCGACGCGGTCCTTCGGGCACAGACTTATGCAAACGGAAACGTAAGCCCGCAGATTATCGCGGCGAAGCTGATTCGCGAGCTCGCCACGACAATGAAATGAAGGATCTTTCTCACCTGGACGCCGCTGGCCGCGCGAGAATGGTTGATGTGGGCTCGA
Source organism: Gemmatimonadota bacterium (assembly GCA_030774675.1). Lineage (GTDB taxonomy): Bacteria > Gemmatimonadota > Gemmatimonadetes > Gemmatimonadales > Gemmatimonadaceae > UBA4720. Next base: position 9,911 of record JALYKQ010000081.1, read on the forward strand.
AAGCGGAGACCGCCCGCACCGCACGCGCCGAGGGCTCGATAAGGATGAGCACAGAAGCCCTCGCCGCCGTCGAGGGCAACGGCGTTCCCAAAGGCGACGTGATTGCCGCGGCACGGATCGCCGGAATCATGGCGGCGAAGAGAACATCTGAGCTCATTCCACTATGTCATCCGCTTCCGCTCACTGTCGCGGGAGTCGACATCGACGTCGATCGCGAGCTGCCTGGCCTTCGGGTGACTGCGTGGGCGTCGACCGAGGGAAGAACCGGTGTCGAGATGGAAGCACTCACAGCCGTAACCATCGCCCTCCTCACCGTCTATGACATGGTGAAGGCGATAGATCGGCTGATGGAGATCTCCGACGTTCGCCTGATCGAGAAGCGCGGCGGGAAAAGCGGAGACTGGAAGCGCTGACTAGCCGAAGGGGAGCGGCAACCTACAGGGGTGGCAGGCTGAGCACCGGATCCTCGGCGAGTGTTCGGTGTTCTTTGTAGGGCTCCATGTGTACGAGCACACCAACCACGCTCGGGACGGCCTTCAGAATCGCGTATTTGACAGTCGCCGCTATTTCGTGCGCATCTTCCAGCGACAATGTTGGATCGGCTTTGACGTGGAGGTCCACGTAAAAGCCCAATCCGGAGCCGCGGACGTTGAGGTTCTCTACGCTGCGAACGCCATCCACTTCGGCAGCCGCCTGCAGTACGCGCTCTTTGACGCTGCGGTCCGGCGCTTCGTCCATCAACCCCGAGATGGCCGGCCGAAGAGTCCGTGCGCCGTTCACCGCCACGACGAGGGCGGCAACCAGCGCCGCCCAATCATCTGCTGCTTCCCAGCCGCGGCCACCCCACAGCGCAATGCTGATCCCGATGAATGCGGCCAGCGAGCTGATCGCGTCGGCGCGGTGGTGCCACGCATCCGCAACAACCACTGCGCTGCCAACCTCCCTCCCGACCCGGGAGACCCGCCGATACATGAGCTCCTTCACCATGATCACGCCGGCGGCAACAAAGAGCGTGAAAGGTGCCGGAAGGTGATGCGGGGTCCGGATCTCGCGAATCGCCATGATGGAGATTCCGATGGCCGCCCCCAGCAGCATCAGCGACACCACGGCTGCGGCTAGAGGCTCGGCTTTCCCGTGACCGTACGGGTGATCCTCATCGGCGGGGCGAGCGGCGATGCTTAGCCCCATCCAGACTATCAGTGATGAGAAGATGTCCGCCGATGACTCGACCGCGTCGGCGACGAGCGCATTGGCGTGCCCGACGATCCCGGCAATGAGCTTGACGAGCACGAGGAGAGCGTTCGTGATGAGGCCAGCCTGCGCCCAGCGAATGCTCCTGCTCGTCGCGTCGTTCACCGACAGTCCGGCCTGCTAGAGGTCGACTTTCTCCAGCCGCGCCGCGGCGGCATTGATGCGAGCGGCGTACGATTCAGGGTCCTCACCAGGCACCCGGCGCGGGACGACGAACTCCGGATTCTCGGGCGGATTCGAGGTCGGCATGTTCACGAACAGGTCTCCTCCCCGCGCGATGACGGCCGCTTCGAACCGGTCGATGGCGGTCATCAGGTCGTCGAGCTGGGCGCTTGTCTCGCGCCCGGTGAGCAGCACACCCTTTTGTCGAAGCCGCCCCCCGAGCTCGATAGCGGCGGCGTTTCGCTCCTCGCGCCGGTGCGGGTCGAGGGCCTCCTGCTGCTCCTCAAAGGATTCCTGACTCATTCAGCCTCCATGGGTCGTTTTGCAGGAATGATCTGCAAGTCTCGTGATAACGGCGTGAAAGCTGCGACATTTGCTGACTTTCGGCGAGGGCAACGGAAATGTCGCGCGCATTCGTGAACGAAGATGCCGGCGGTTGGGGCGATCCTGGGAAGCGCTACTCTCTCCCGGATCGGGCCGATCCCGGTTACGACGAAGCGGCAGCGGAAGCGCTGCTGGACGCCGCCCGCGCCGGCGACACCGGCAGCGCCGAGAGCGCGACAGGATATTACTGGGGCGAGAAGAAGCTGCGCCCGTTCGTGGAGCGAATTCGCGAGCGGGCCGAGCACGATGGTGACGAGCGTCTGACCCAGCTGGCCGAACG
>JALYKQ010000082.1 GCA_030774675.1 Gemmatimonadota bacterium
GCTTGACAGGCTCCGACTCCGACCTACTCCTGCCCTACCGAGTCTGGCTGCGCTCTTGCTGAAAGCTGAAGATTGAGGGCGGCCTCGACCGCAATACGCGATACGTCGAATCTTGCCACCACCTCCCGTCGCGCCCGAGCCCCGCGAGTCGCGGCGTCCTCCCGATCCTCGTAGACGTGTCGCATGAGACTTCGCAGATGTTCGATGGAGGCTTGGGCCCAGCGCTGGCCTGAGAAGAGTGGATACTCAGCCGCCGCGGCCTCTGAGACATCCTTTAGTTCGCAATCCACGAGGTAGCTGTTCTTCTCGTTCATGAACTCCAGACTTCCGCCCCACCGCGTTCCAATCGTTGGTAATCCCATGCACATAGCTTCCATGAGCGGCCTCCCCCAGCCTTCGCCATGAGACGCCGAAACAAATGCATCCGCACTCGCATAAAGGCGCGGCATGTCCCTGATTGTGACAGGTGGTATAAGAAAAATCGGGGGCGGATCTCCTCCACCAAATTGCTCTCTCAGTCGGCCAATATCCTCACTCGGGCGATGGTACTGTCTTCGGAATCGATCCGTCCGAATTACCAACACAACCGACTCGCGCCCGCTGAACTCCTCGAGATATGCCTGCAGCAAGACATCCCATCCCTTGCGCTGCTGCCACGTGAACACCGAAAGAAAAATGAACGCCTCTCTCGGCAGATGTTCCAGAGGATTAGCCCGCGCTGGATCGAATCTTTCGGTGTCAATGGGCTGATGGAGAACCCGTAGTTTGCTCGGCGGGACGCCCGCATTCGCAAAAGTGCCGAGGTTGAAGGAGCTCGGCACCCAAATCTCGTCAACCTGCCAACTCCTCTGTACCCAGCTAGGAGGAAGCCCATCAGTCTCGAACATGGTGCGCCAAATAACGCGGTCAGCCGGCAAGCTAGGAAAGGGATCAGCCCAGGCCAGGTGAACTACATGAACTACGTGATGATGCGGGGAAACCACCCTCTCACGTTGACGCACCGTAGACTGATCGCCAGTCATAGGTGTGTCATGTTGCTGCTTGACTGAGTGCGTTAGAACCGAGAACCCGAGGTTTCGCAAGCCACGGATGAGAAGCTTCGCCTCATCGGCATAACCTGACCGATCCCGTAGCGGGCCCGTCCAGAAGAGTGTCAGATCGCGCGAAAGTCGAGCGTTTTGGCGGACTCCGCCAGATAACTCCTCGCGGTCGGATTCGAGCAGCTCGCGCAGAACTTCGATCTCGCGGGGCTCGCTCACCACGTCAGCACCTTCGGGATACGGCCTGGAGAACGTGCAGGTTCTGGCCCTGGCTCCGGCTCGGCCGCCGGTTCCGGTCGCGGTGGAGCTCGGGACGGGCTGCCTGCGGCGTCGATGGGATCGTCGGCTGCGCAGGCATCGCGAAGGATCTCGAGACTGAGGGCCAGATCGCCTCCGCGGGAGTCGACCATCGCATCGAGCGCAGCTCGGATGTCGTCCCGTTGGAAGTCGGACAATTGCAGGAGGGCGGGCTCTCCTTGCCAGGCGATCTCGATCGCGTGCGCGATCTTCTCCGCCAGTCGCCGCGAGCGCGGCATCTCCTCGTCTCGCCCGAAGACGGCCAGATGCAATCCCAGCTGTGCGGCCTCACCCGGTTCGAGCGGAACCGTATGCCGCCCATCGATCTTGAAGGAAATCTCAGTCACGAGAGACAGGCAGCGTATCGGGAGCGTGGCGACGGGACGGCGAATCGGGCTGACGGCCGCCTGCCGCGTGCAAGACCGAGAAGGTTCGGCGTTGGGGCGAGCCGCGCAGGCGCAGCGACGACGCCGGCGAGCTCGTGATGCCGTTCGCGTCCGTCGACCAGGTGCGCACTATCGCCGCCGCCGGCCGGCGCGCGCTCTGGCGTGAAGACCGGCGAGGAGCCCGTGCGCTGCTCGAGCGCGCGCTAGGCCTGACCAGGCCGTTGCGACTGGACGTCCTGCTCGAGGTCGACCTCGCGGCGACATTGTTCATCGAGGATTCCCGCCGCGGGGCGGCGATCGTCGAAGCCGCCGCCGAGCGTGCCGCCTCGGAAGGGGATACGACCGGCGAGGCATTCGCCCGTGCGATGGCCGGCTACCACAGGTTCAACATCAACGAGTGCTCCGGCGACGAGCTGGAGGCGCTGCTGCTGACGGCGTTGCCACTGCTCGAGCGGGAGGCCGACCACCCGGCGCTCGTCTACGTCTGGGAGGTGCTCGGGATCTCCGTGGCAAACCGTCGCGGCCGCTGGACAGACGCCGCGCGAGCGAGCGAGCAGGCGCTGGAGCACGCAAAGCTGGCGGGCCAGCAACGGACCGGCCTCTTCTGGATCGAGCTCGCGCTCGCGCACGGGCCGACTCCGGCGGAGGAGGCGCTCGACCAGCTCGACCGGCTGCTGCCCGAGCGACCGGCTCCGTACTCCCTGTTCACCCGAGCCTGGCTGCTGGCGATGCTCGACCGCTTCGACGAGGCAGTCCCGCTCGCCCGAGAGGCGAACGAGCGGCAGCGCGAGCTGCCGAGGATTACACTTTTCGACTACCTTTTGCGGGAGCCTGCGGCTGGGTTTTGGCTGTTTTGCAGGTGTTTTTGTTTTTCCGGCACATGTCGACATTACCCCTCGGGTGGGGCGCTGGC
>JALYKQ010000083.1 GCA_030774675.1 Gemmatimonadota bacterium
TCACCCGACGCCTCTCCCTCTCGGCTGAGATCGCGCCACCCACGACCGCGCTCGTCGACTCGATCGACCACGATCGAAGGTTGCTGCCCCTCGTCTGGAAAAAAAATCGGAGGCGGAACGCCGACGAACCCCTCCGACTCAAACTTAGCTTCATGGCGGCACGAATCGAGGCGACCCGCAGGCTCGTGGCCTCGCGCGATGCGGGTCGCCCGAGAAAGGAGACGGCGGCGTATCCCGACGTGCAGGCTTTCGAGAAAGATCTCCTTCTCGTTCGCGACTACCTGCTGGCGTCGGGCGCGGAACAGGCCTGCCGGACCACGCTGGATCCGCTTTACGCGGCGGTGCGGGCTCACGGCTTTCACGGCTTCATGATGGATGTGCGTGACCACTCCGAGGTCCACTCCGCTGCGGTGGCGGAGCTTCTGGCGCAGGACGGCGGTAATGCGGACGGCGAGGTTCTCCGTTCGGTGCTCGCCCGCAAGCGTGCGCCCAAACGGAAAGAAAAGCTCTCGGCGGAAACCCGCCGGGTGATCGACACGTTCGGCGCCATTCGCACGATTCAGGATGAAGCGGGGCAGGCGGCGGCTTCCACCTACATCATCTCTATGACGAGATCGGTCGACGACGTGTTACGGGTACTGGTGCTGGCGCGCGAGATGGAACTGGTCGATCTGTCCCGCAGGAAGCCAGTGTCCCGCCTGGATGTGGTTCCGCTGTTCGAGACCCTCGAAGATCTGGAGCAGTCGTCGGTGGTGATGCGCGCGCTGATCGATGATCCTCTCTACGCTCGCCAACTCGAGGCCCGCGGACGGCGACAGGAAGTGATGATCGGATATTCCGACTCCGGAAAGGATGCTGGGATGATTGCTTCCTCCTGGGCGCTTTACCGGGCGCAGGAGTCGCTGGCCGAGCTTTTTCGCGAAGCGCGCGTCGAGCTGCGTCTCTTTCACGGCAGAGGAGGAAGCGTGGGCCGCGGCGGCGGGTCGCCTGTCTATCGCGCGATCGCGGCCCTCCCGCCCGGAACCACAAATGGCCGCATCAAGATCACCGAGCAGGGCGAGATCATCTCGCAGCAGTTTGGTCTGCTGCCGGTAGCCGAGCGCACGCTCGAGGTGACGGCGGCGGGCGTTCTACTCCACGAGTTCAGCGACTGGCGTCGCAAGGTCAGCCCAAAAGAGGTTGTCGATTTTACGGATGTCATGGATAGCCTCTCGGCGCGTTCGCGCGAGGTCTATCACAAGCTCGTTCACGAAGACGACGCGCTCTTCCGGCTCTTTCGGGTGGCGACACCGATCGACGAGCTTGCCAATGCTCGATTCGGATCGCGGCCCGCGTATCGTCCGGGCGCGAAAGCGGGCATAGAGGGAATCCGGGCGATCCCGTGGGGATTCGGCTGGACGCAGATCAGACTCATGCTGACGGGCTGGCTGGGAATAGGAACCGCGCTCGGCGAAGCGGTCTCGACGCGCGATGGACTCCGCCGACTTCAGCGAATGGCCAGCTGCTGGCCCTTTTTCGAGGATTTGCTGGGGAAGGCGGAGATGGTTTGTGCGAAAACCGATGTCGAGATCGCGCGGGCTTATGTGAGGCATCTCGGTGGCGACGAGAAACTGCTCGAGCAGCTGGTGCGTGAGTACGAGCGCGCGGCGGAGTCCCTGCTCCTCATTCGCGGCCACCGGGAGCTCCTCGACGATACCCCGGTTCTCCAGTCGGCCATCCAGCTCAGAAATCCTTACGTCGATCCGCTGTCGTTATTGCAAATCTCGTTGCTGAGAAGAAAGCGTCAGCAAGCTGTCGAAGGCAAAAAACCAGACGAACAGGTCGACGACGCGCTCGCGACCACTCTCAGCGGGATTGCGCAGGCTCTCCGCAACACGGGATGACGCGAGCAAACTGGCGCGACGCTTCCTTAAGTCGCGCAAAATCTTCCCCATGGACGAAAAACGCCGAAACCGGCCCCAGTTGTGCGGTAATGTAGTTTGTCTTTTCAGCTTGGTCGGGCTTTTTGGTAGCAGATGAACACGTCTCCGGCGACTCCGGCTTGGCCAAAGTCCACTCTCTCCGCGAGAAGGCCGTCCGCGAAGACATAGCCCAACGGCTCGGTCACGTCTGCTCCAATTTTTCGCCGGACGAATTCGAGGAGCTCGTATCGCTGATGGCCTCACGCCAGCTGAAGTGTGAGCGCCGATCCTCCTGGTAGCTCTCTCTCAGGCGGTTCCTGCAGATAATTCCGGACCTGCCTTGCTGGGCGCGCCTTCGCTCACGGGAAACCGGTAGAACTCCTCGATGTAGGCGCTTACGAGTTGCGACAGAAAGTCGTTGCGCTCAGGGCCGGGCGGGATGCCGACGTCGTTCGCCGCATCAACGAGCGAGCTCTTGAAGGCAATGAGCAAATCCTCGGGCTCAAAGGTCTTTCGCTCCGGGCCCGAACAGATCTGGCGCAACACCACGCGGTGTTCGGCAGTGACAGTTTTTCCCGTCGCACGGTCGGCCATAGTGCTCTTGAGCAGCGCTTGATGCGATGGAGAAAGTCTCCGTTTCCCTGGAATTTGATTCACCTGGTTCGCTCCTGAATGTCGGAATGGCGGCTCCAACAGCCACGTCTGGAGACCGCATCGCTATTTTAAACAATTGTAGAAATCTCGCAAGTCCCGAGTTGACAACGACTTCGCTCGGGAGACTGTACGTTCCTGACAATAGATGAGCTTGCGGCTCCGCAAGTGCTTGCCAGCTCTGCTGTTGGGAAGAGTATGGATTAGGAACAGATGTCGGAAAATAGGGCAGGGCAGGCTCAACCTTTCCTGAAATGAAGGTGTCAACGGGGAGTCCCCATTCTCGGAGCAAAGGACCCATGAAGACGCCGAATCGCGCGACCCTCGTCATTTCCCTGTCGTTTGCTCTTATCCCGGTAGCGGCGTCCGCGCAGCAGACCCTTGCCTCTGCGTCCGCTCAGGCCAGGACCCGGGCGATTGCCGCGTCGTTCAACAAGACCAAGCACGTGGTCAAGGAAAAGCGCGGCGTACGAGTCGAGAAGTACAAAGAGGTTCGGAGCGAGCCCGTTGTGAAGGCCAACCAGCAGGACTACGCCGGCATTTACGAGGTCTCGGACTTGGGATTTGCCATCCAGCTGCGTGTCGACCGCAACGGTATGGTAGATGGCACGGGTTACGAGCCCGCGAGGCCTGGGCCGGATCTCTCTGTCCGGCGGAGCTTCACCCTCAGAAACGGAAAGATCGACGGCGCTTTGCTCACTGCGACGAAAGTCTATGCAGACGGAACGCAGAACCGATTCGAGGGCGTGTTCATGAACCGCACCTCGTTCGATAGTCCTTCGGACAAAGGACTGACCCTATTCGGACTGGGCGTAATCGGACCGCAGACCGTGGTAGCCGGACTCACGATCGACCGTTTCTTCTACGAGCTCAGGCGGTAGCGGCGGAGGCTGGCTTCCGCCGGATTTTCACATAATATGTGGCTGGCACCCGAACCAGGAGATACCGTGACCACCGCCACAACCACCGCCACAGCAGCCGTCGCCGAGGAGCTCGTAACCTTCTGTCGCGCCGGACGCAACCTCGACGCGATTAACACACTCTACTCGCCGGAGATCGTGAGCGTCGAATCGATGGGCAACGAGCAGATGCCCAGAGAGATGAAAGGCATCGACGCCATTCGCCAAAAAAACCAATGGTGGAGTGATAACAACGAGGTGCATTCGGCCCTTGTGGATGGACCGTTCGTTGGTGAGGACAAGTTTGCTGTCTATTACAACTACGACGTCACGTCCAAGCCAACAGGCCAGCGTAACGCAATGGAGGAAATGGCTCTCTACACGGTCAATGATGGCAAGATCGTTCGGGAGCAATTCTTCTACAGAACGAGCCCCTGACCGCGCCCGTCTCGAGTCTCGCCGCACCTGACGCGATCGTTGCCATCGGCGCGACGATCGCGTTCGCTGTTCCGCACGTTCCATCCTCATCCCAGCGCGAGGCGATCGAGGCTTCCTCGGAGCCAGTGCTCGTCCTTGCCGGTCCCGGTGCCGGCAAGACATTCTGCCTGATCGAACGCATCCGATTCCTGGTCGAGCAGCGATCTCTCGATCCGGGGCGCATCTGCGTTTTCACCTTTACGAACAAAGCCGCAGGCGAGATTGCCTCCCGTCTCGCGCGGCAGCTGAGTTCGCGAGCCGAGCGCGTCAAGCGCGGGACGATTCACGCTTTTTGCGCCGAGCTGCTCCGGGAGTTCGGAGCTCACGTCGGCCTCGAGCCGGGCTTTGGGATTGCTGACGACGATTATCAGCGTTGCGTCCTTCGCCGTCTGCAGGTTCCGCCTGCGTGGCACGGCAGCGTTCTCGCGCGATTCGCCGCTTATCGGTTTCGGGGTGATGCGCTCCGGCCCGACGATCGGATGCTCTTCACGCGCTATCAGGAGTTTCTGGACAAGCGAAAGCTGGTCGACTTCGATTCGCTGGTGCTGAAGACAGGACAGCTGCTGCGGAACGCTTCCGTTGGCGCGACCGTGCGCCGACGCTGGGACTGTGTCCTCGTGGATGAGTTCCAGGATCTGAATCCCGTTCAGTACTCCATCATTCACGAGCTGGCGCGTGAGCACCGCAATGTTTTCGCGGTCGGTGACGACGAGCAGTCGATCTACTCGTGGGCTGGCGCGGACCCTCAGGTATTCCTTTCCTTCGCCAACGATTTCGATGTGAAGACCATGGCGCAGCTGAAGGAGAACAGGCGATGCCCACGAGAAATCGTGGCTCTCTCTCGCCGCCTGGTCATGATCAATACGCCGATCTTCAGTGACCGGAGGCACGCCGAGTCCCAGCGCGAGTGCCTGTTCCCGGTTACGGCTCTCACCTTCGCGACCGAGGATGCGGAGATCGAGTGGATCATCAGAGATCTGCGCCGCGATCGCGACGAGAACCGACTGCAATGGGGAGAGTACGCCGTGCTCTACCGGCGCCACGAGATCGGAGACTGCGCGGAATCGAGTTTCCTCACCGCCGGAATTCCCTGTCGTCTGGCGAATGGACGCGCGCTCGCCGAGGATCCAGTCGTCGGTTACGTCATTGCGGCCCTTCGGGTGATCGCCAGCCCCGACGATCCCATTCACAAGGAGAGCTTTCTCCAGGTCGTTCTGCCGAGGCCGCTCTTCGATGGCGCGCGCGCGAAGGCCGAGGAAAACCACCAGAACCTTCTTACGTACCTCGAGCAGCTGGCTCGGCAGCTGCCCCGCGAGCATGGTGACTCGCGGAAGGTCTGGCGCGGCTTCTATGCTCTGCGTAACCTGGTCGCGCTTGGCTCTCGTCACACCACGCTCTCGGCATTGGTCGAAGAGCTTCTCTCCCAGCGGGTCGGAGAATATCGGACCGTACTCGAGGAGCACCACGACGAGCTGACCGACCCGGCAGAGGACGACGATGTCCAGCGACTGGCCGACAGACTGGGCGCCGCGATCGAAAGCGGACAGACCGTCTGGATCCCTCCCCTCGGCGGTGCCGAGATCGCGCTCAAGGGAGTGCTTGCAGGGATAGGGTTGCGTCAGGTCGTGCTCGGTGGAGTCTGCCCGGAGGATGCCGTCTCGCTCGTTTCCGCCGGCACATCATCTCTCGGCATCGCGCTCGCGCTGTTCAAGGCTGCGCAGCTGGCACGCACGCGCACCTTCGCTAATCACTTCCGTGATTTCACCGCCGTGGACATCGAGACCACCGACAAGGATATCGTGCGCTCGGAAATCGTGGACATCGCGGCGGTGCGGGTGCGCGATGGGAAGCTTGCCGGAGAGTTTAGTTCGTTCGTCAAGCCGCGGGTGCCGATAGCCGCGGGGGCAAGAGATACGCATGGGATCGATGAGCAGAAAGTCGCCACCGCCCCATTCTTCGAGAGTGTGTGGCCGGAGTTCCGCGCGCTCTGTGGCAACGATGTGGTCGTTGCGCACAACGGCTACCATTTTGACTTTCCGATCCTGCGGCGAATGTCCGAGTCGCTTCCCGGCGATGATCTCTGCACCTACGACACACTCCTGCTTGCACGGGAGCTCCACGCCGGAAGCGCGAAGCTTGTAGACCTTGCCCGCGTGTACGGGATCGACTCAGGCCAGTCGCACCGCGCGCTCGACGATGCCCGCACTCTCGCGCGGTTGTTCCTCGCCCTCGGTGAAGCGAAAGTTGCGCGGGCGCGGAAGACCGCGCTTGTCAACCTTCTCGACCACCTCGGCGTGGCTCTCGCCCTCTGTGACGAGGAATCGCTGTGTCCCGAAGCGCAGCTGCTGCGACGGCTAACTCGCCCGTATGCTCTCGGCCGCTACAGCGAGTGCCTGGAGTGCTATCGTCTCGAGCGGGAGGATGCTGGCGACCCCACGCTCCCCACACTAGACGAGCTGATCGACCGGCTCGGCGGCGAGGAGCTCATGCTGCGGTTCCGCGCAGAGAAGAGCGCCGAACAGCGGTACCCCGCCGCGATGCACCGGCTCAAGCCCCTCCTCGACCAGATTGCGGATAAATCGCTGTCCGATCAGATCGCCGGCTTTCTCGAGCGCGTGGTGCTGTCGAAGTCGGATGGCGCCGAGCGCGATCCGGCCCGGGTGAATCTCCTGACGCTCCATTCCACGAAAGGTCTGGAGTTCTCGCGCGTTTACATCGTTGGGACAGAGGATGCGCAGCTTCCCGGGGGCCGGGATCCAAGCAAGCGCGACCTGGAGGAAGCGCGTCGCCTCCTATATGTAGGGATGACGCGCACCAAGGACCGCCTGGTTCTCACGCGCGTCGAGGCGCGGGGAGGGAAGCCGACCGGTCGCCACCGCTTTCTGGACGAGATGGGTCTCACGCCGCGCACAGCGTCGCAAGTTGGGCAGCTATGAGAACTACTTTATGCGGATGCCTCGGATTCAGGCGGATCCTTTGGATTTATTTTTTCTGTTCGTAGACAGGTCGACGCGGCTTGATGCATCCCGAGCGGCAGGGAACAATAAATCCCGGCCGGTGAGAGAACCCATTACGCCTGGCAGGGCGATCCGAAGCATCAGCTCCAATCCGGAGCATCCGCATAAGGCTTTTGTTTTTTTTCAAGCCAACAGAGTTCAATCATATTGCCGTTGGAACCGACACCGCTGAGGGTCAAATGAGCATCGCTGAAACGCTGCTGCCAGAGTTCGATCAGGAGATGGCTACCACGCGCAAGGTGTTGGAGCGCGTACCGACGGATAAAGGGCAGTGGAAACCGCATCCGAAATCCTTCTCGCTCGGCCACCTCGCCCAGCTTGTTGCCGGAATGCCCGGGTGGATTACCAACGCTGTCACCGAAACGGAGCTTGATCTGGCCGGGTACCCGGGTTACACCTACGAAAGAACGGACACGCTTCTCAAGTCGTTCGACAAGCATGTGAGCGAAGCGCGTAAGGCAATTGCTGCGGCCCAGGATAAGGACTTCACGGTGCCATGGTCCCTGAAGCATGGAGATCGCGTGATCTTCAGCATGCCGCGGGGCCCCGTTGTCCGGACCACCATCAATCATCTGATTCACCATCGCGGTCAGCTCACCGTGTATCTGCGTCTGATCGATGTGCCGGTTCCGTCCATTTACGGGCCGACCGCGGACGAGCCGATGCCAGCGTTCTCGGGTCAGGCATAACAGAGGCGCTCGGCTCATGGAATGGCAAGTCAGGATCGGCGGCGAGCAGACGACCGCGGTTTTCGAGCCCGCGACTAGCGCGGAGCAGGGAATCGTGTTCGTCTGCGCCCACGGCGCGGGCGGGAGCATGAACGACCGCGGAATGCTTCAGACGGCAAATGCACTGCGCTCCAGAGGAATCGGCGTGGTCCGCTTCAATTTCCTCTATAAGGAAAAGGGGTCGGGCCGTCCTGATCCAATGCCGCGTCTCAAGGAGTGTGTGGCGGCTGTCGTGGCGCGCACGCGAGACGAGGTCCAACCCAGATTGCTGATCATCGGCGGACGGTCGATGGGAGGACGCGCCGCATCGATGCTCGCCGCGGACGCATTCGAGTGTGACGGGCTGCTGCTCCTCGCCTATCCGCTGCATCCTGCCGGCCACTCTGAGAAGCTGCGCGATGCCCATTTGCCGGCGATCCGCATACCCGTGCTCTGCTTCAACGGAACGCGCGACGCGCTGTGTCGACGGGACTTAATGGAGGCGGCGCTCAAAACGGTAAAAACGACCTGGGTGATGCACTGGGTAGAAGGGGCGGACCACAGCTTCCACGTTCTCAAGTCATCAGGTAGAACCGACAGTGAAGTACTGATCGAGATTGCAAATGCCGCCGAGGCGTGGGCAGCGCACCTGAAAGCGGGCGCCGCGAGCGTGCCGGTCTCGATGCGGTGATTGCGCACTCGAAGACTGGTATCGCGTATTGACTGACGTCACGTCATCCGCCGCGGCGCCGGTCGCGCCTGAGTCAGCCGCCGTGAGACCGGGGCGCCGGCAGTACGACCGGTCCATCATCGAGGGGCCGCTCCTTCCCGCAGTGTGGAAGCTCGCGTGGCCAACCATGCTCACCAATATCATTGGCGGGCTTCAGGGGATGGTCGATCAGGCCCTGGTCGGTAATCTCATCGGGTACAAGGCCAACGCCGCGATCGGCGTCAGCATGCAGATGTGGCTCATAGTCATGATCTTCATCTCGTCGCTGTTCACCGGAATGAGTGTTCTCGTAGCGCGCTTCGCGGGGGCCGGCGACCATGAAAAAGTGGATCGCACGGTCTATCAGGCATTCGTGACGGCGATCGGGCTTGCGCTGTTCGTGATGGCGCCAATCGGCTACTTCGCCGCGCCGTGGCTGCTCGATTTTGTGAACGCTGCGCCAGAGGTGAAAGCCGAAGCGCTCCCGTTTCTACGCACGATGTTCGTGTTCAGTGGCGGCATGCTCGTTTTCTTCATGCTCAGCGGCGCGCTTCGCTCCGCCGGCGATGCACGGACCCCGATGGTGCTGGGTATTGCCCTCACCACCTTGAATCTCGTGCTCAACATCATCCTGATCCGCGGACTCGGCCCAATCCCCGCATTCGGGACGAAGGGCGCCGCGATGGGAACCTGCCTCGCGTCGGGGCTGCTCGCTGTCTACTCGCTCGTGAAGCTGTGGAATGGTGGGTGGGTCGTCTCGTTCCCGCGCGGTCGCGGTTACGGTCCGGACTGGGCGATCATCCGGGCGCTATTCCGGTTTGGACTCCCGACGGGATTCCAGGGAATCGCAATGAACATCGGCGGCGTGTTCATGCTGGCGTTCATTGGCTCGCTCGCGCAGAGCGCAGCGGCGCAGGCAGCATTCGCGGTATGCTATACGCAGCTTTTCTCGCTCGTCACGTGGACGTCGGTCGGACTCATGGGCGCTGCCGCGGCGATGGCCGGACAGAACCTCGGTGCGGGCAAGCCGGATCGCGCCGCGACGGCGGTGCACGTCGCTGCCCGCATCGGACTCTCGAGCGCCGCCATCGTCGGCTTCTTTTTCCTCCTTTTGCCGCGCCAGCTGCTCGCGGTGTTCGGCATGCACGATCCAGTCGTCGTCGAGATTGGCGTCCAGCTTTTGAGAGTGCTCAGCTTGTCCGGACTTCTGGTAGCGGCGGCGCTTACGTACACCGGCGGACTCCAGGGAACCGGCGACACCAAGAGTCCGCTCTACATCTCGATCATCTCACAGGTCCTGGTACCCCTCGGCATCTGTTTCGTGATCCAGCAGACCGGAACGCTGCGGCCGATCCACATCTGGATCGCGATCCTGATCGGACACGCGACGCGATGCGCGCTTAGCGTTCTGCGATTCAGTCAGGGACGCTGGCGTTCGATCGCAGTCGGTATTGGCGGCAGGTCGTTCTAAGAGCGAACTCCGGAACAGGTGTCTCACACCCATGTGGCCGACTCCTCACTGTGGTCGGCCCGCCGTATGCAACGCAGTCGCAAGCCGGGGAGCGGTGGGCCGGATTCAGCGAAACGAATGGAGGTTCAAATGCTGGGAGACAATGAAGCGACTGCCACGATTGCAGTAAAGAACCTGGCGACGGCCAGACGATTCTACGAGGACACCCTGGGTCTCGAGCTGGTGCACACTGAAGGGAACGAAGCGGTATCCTACAAAAGCGGAAACGCCCACGTCCTCGTTTATCACTCCCAGTACGCCGGCACGAATAAGGCGACCGCCGCGACGTGGATGGTTTCTGATCTCGAGTCTCTGGTGAAAGATCTCAAAGGAAGGGGCGTTACCTTCGAGCACTACGACATGCCGGGAGTGACGCGGCAAGGCGACATACACCTGGCGGGACCGCTCAAGAATGCGTGGTTCAAGGACCCCGACGGCAACATCATCGCCCTGGTGAGCGAGTAACTGCTACTGGGCGATCCGGTTCTGAACGATCGCGAGTGCACCATCTTCGCGTTCTGCTTCACACCTCGATCTCCGGAGACCCCACAACTGCTCCGCCAGAGAAATATTCTGCTCGATCGACTGGGCTGCCGCCGCGCCTGCTGAGGAAACCAGCGCCGTAGCCGAATCGAGCGCAGCGGCAACTTGGGGTGCCTGCGCCGCCAGACAACGGCGCGCCGAGGTGACCGTCATCTGCAGGAGATTCCTGCTCCGTCGAGCCTGCTCGGCCAGGGAGAGCCCGCGTTGCGTGGGGTCGAGGGCGATTACACTATCGGTAAGAATCATTCGGGACTGCAGGCTGGCGCTGTCAGCGGGCGTCAGCTTTTGAGCTGCCAGGAGGTCGGCCCGTGCCGTCGCGAAATCGCCGAGCGAGAGCGCGGCCTCCGCGAGCCCGACGTAGGCGTCAGCGTCGCGCGAGTCGCGACGCAGTATCTCACGATAGATCGTCACCGCGCGCGACGGCTGGCCGGCCACCACGAACAGGTGCGCAATCCGCTTGCGCTGTGCGCCGTCGTTGGTCGAGTCCTCCTGAATCGGCAATAGCTCCGCCAACAGCTCCTGCTTCGCGTTGGTGCGCGCGAGAAGATCGATGAGCTCGAAGCGCACGGCAGTGCGACTCTTCTCCATGCCAGCAGGCCATCGGCCGTAGATCGCGCGGTGATAGTATGACTTCGCTTCTTCGGTCCTCTCTTCCTTCGCGAGCACGTGCGCCATCGTCAGGTTCGCCGGACCGTCGCTCTCCTCCCGCTCCAGCAGAGGCAATAACATCTCCTCCGCGGCAGTCGGGCGCCCGTCGGCGAGAGTCGCCTGCGCGAGTGCCACGCCGTACGCGGAATTGTCGCCATCGAGCGTCGAAGCGCCGCGGAGATGCTCCATTGCGCGGTCAATTCGTCCCTCAGCAACCAATCGCTGGCCGGTGTCGAACTCCTGGGCCGCATACGACTTCCGCTCGGTGACGTCAACTCTGGCAAGCGCTGTGTCAAACAAAAGCAGTCCAACACTCGCAGCCAGAATCACGGCGAATGTGGTAATGAACTCCGACACGTTCGCGGTCGGCATTGGAGCTGCCGGCTGAAAGAGAGGGGTTTTCATAGGTCGGGGTGATCCCTGTAGTCGAGCTCGTCGGAGCGCTCCACGCCGTACGCTTCCAGGATGTCCGCGAATGTGACGATGCCAAGCATGATGCGCCCATTGGCGCGGCTCACGACGGGGAGAACCTTGTGACCGTTGTCCTTCATGCGCGCCAGAGCCCGACTGAGCGGTTGATCGTTGTGTACGTGCGGCAAGTCCACCGCTCCGTCAATGTCTGATCTGCGCGCTATCTGCATCAGGCGTCTAATAGTCATCTCCAGTCGACCCTGCTTTACCGCGGCCGCGATGTGACGCGTGCGCACCAGTCCAATGAGCCCCAGATCGTCGGCGACCGGCCACGACTCGAGAACGCTGTCTTTTATGTGTTCTTCTGCGTCCGCGATGGTCATCTCCGGATTGAGAGACTGCGGGGGTTCCCTGCTTGCCGCGCTCACGAGCAGGAGCTTCGCCGGCGCCGGGACGGCGCGAGTCGGGAGCTGCAACCCATCCTGCTGCGCGAGCGCTTCGTAGATCGGCTTTTTCTGGAGCTTCCTTGATATGTAGAAAGCGATGAGGTTCGCGATGAGCAGGGGACCGATGATGGTGTAGTCGCGGGTCAGCTCGAAGATCATGATCACCGATGTGAGCGGTGCCCTTATGACTCCGGCGAAGGCTGTTCCCATGCCGACCAGTGCGTAGGCGCCCGGTCCGGCCGTTGACTCCGGGAAGAGCAGGTGCGCCACCGCTCCGACAGCTGCCCCGACCATTGAGCCGATGAAGACGGTCGGGCCAAAGACTCCGCCGGCATTGCCCGATGCATAGGCGACCGATGTCGCGATGATCTTGAGCAGGGCCAGGACCGCAACGGTCCTGAGAACCACATCGCCGTTGAGGACTCTCTCGACCTGATCGTATCCGACGCCGAGTACTTGTGGCGCAAAGTAGCCGAAGATGCCAACGGTCAGCCCGCCGGCAACCGGTTGAATCCAGAGCGATGCGGTCGGCAGCCTCGCGAATCGCGCGCGCAGCCAGAGCAGTAGCCTGACGAACGCTACCGAGCAGAGCCCTCCAACTATTCCGAGCACCACGTAAGCGCCGAGCTCCGCCGCGCTGACAAGATGGAAACCGGGAACGTGGAAGAGTGGAGTGTCGCCGAGAACGAGGTGAAGCACCATCCACGCCGTTGCCGACGCGAGGACAACCGAGCCGAGCACGGGCGCGTGCAGATCGCCCATGATCTCTTCCAGCGAGAAGAGAACGGCGGCGATCGGAGTGTTGAACGCGGCAGAGAGCGCCGCCGCGCCTCCGACCGGTACCAGAGATCTGACCTGCGCTCGGCTCAGGCCGAGCCGTCGTGCGATGGCGGAGGCGAGTCCCGACCCGATGTAGATGGCGGGCCCTTCGCGTCCGAGCGGGATTCCACTCGCGAGCGCGACACAGCAGCAGACGAACTTTCCCGCCACCGAGCGCAGCGAGATTCTCCCGTCGTGAATGAAAAGCGCGGCGCGGGTCTGTGGAATGCCGCTGCCGCGCGCGAGCGGGAAGTACCGGAAGAGCAGATATCCCGTGACAAGGGAGCCGAGTACCGGGATGAGTATTCGCCGCCAACCCGATCCGCCCGGGGGGAACATCAGCGTAGCGAGGCGACCGGTGAGGAGGATGAATGCTACGACGACGAGCCCGACGAGCGCTCCGATCACGAGGCTGAGCAGGAGCGCGAGGCGATCTTCCTTGCGCCGCAGGTCTTCGACCAGCTTGACCAGCCGCGCCGGCAGAGCTCGGAGTTTTATGGCTGCCATTTTTCTGAAGCTAAACGCTTCGACCCTATTGTCGAAGCGTTCAGCTCACGCGTTTTTTTTTCGCGTGGGTGACAAAGCTATGGCTTCGTCACCGTCAGGCCGCTGACCCTTCCATCGGTGTTATGCGCAAAGCGGACACCGTAAACCCCATCGGTCGACTTGAGCTTTCCCCGTCCCACGACGTCCGACTTGTTGTAGGTGCCGACCACCGCTCCGTTGATCGAGCAGGTAACCTTGTCGCCCTTCACGGAAATGGCGATGTCCTGTGTCACCGGCGATCCGACACCAGCTGCCTTGTGGACGGCTGCGTTCGTCTCCCCGCGACGGCCATTCAATTGGAACGCGTCCGGGCCGAAACCGCGGACGATGAAGTTTCCGTTGCCGTAGGCAGCGCAGTACAGATAGCTCTGATTGGCGGTTCCCATGTCGTTGCCGCCGATGAAGATTCCGTAGGGGTGAGGATGATCGTTCACGTTCATGTACTTGGGCTCACTGAACGTCGCCTTTACCGTGTAGTCACCGGTAGCTGTGTTTGAAGGATTCCAGTACGCCACCGCGGGACCGGTCGTGATGTGGAGTGCGCTGCCCTCATTGGCCAGCTTCGCGTTGCTGAGGACCTGGCCGCGCTTGGCCTCGCTGGCGTCGATCTGGCCTTTCCAGCCGTTGACGGAAATTCCTCCACCCGCGACCTGGCGTGAAGCTTCCATGTTGGCGCCGCTCGACGTGGAGCTCGCGGCCTGCGCGGTGCTGGAAGCTGTGGCATCATTCTGAGCATTGCCGTTGCAGGCGAGCGCAATAAGTGCGGCAACCGGCAACAGGGAAGTGTATTTGGAGCGCATTGGTAAACCTCAGCTCGTGGAGGAAGACAAAAAAATATAAGCCGGCGCGGGGACCTCGGAAGCGATGGTCGCGAGTGCTAACTCCCTTCGTACTTGAAGGAAACTTTGATTTTTGCCCGGTAGCTCTCGACCTTGCCGTCCTTTATGGCCATGTCGAGCTGCGAGATCTCGGCCACGCGCAGATCGCGCAGCGATTTCGACGCGCGCTTGATCGCCGCCGCGGCCGCCTTCTCCCAGGACTCGGTGCTGGTCCCGACCAACTCGATCACTTTGTAGACGCTTTCCGCCATCTCAGTCTCCTTTGTCTTCCTGCGGTTGATTGCTGCACTACGACTTCCCTTCGAGCGTCTAACCATGGCGACTTAATCCGATTCCGGAAAGATCGTCAGCCTCGGCGGGCCGTCACAACGCCGGAAGTACCGTGTCCTCCCGCGCGAAGTCGATGAAGCCACGTTCGGGATCAACTGCCAGGAGTATCACGCCCGTCTCGTCTCCCACGCTCAGGCCGCGTCGCCCGCGGACCAGGCGCCCCTCTATGTCATCAGGCACTAGCCTCAGCCACGTGGCCTTCTTCGACGTCCCCGACACGACGGCGCGGAACGTATCGCCGACCCGATCGCGCAGCGCGAGCGCGGCCGCGCGCTTGCGCGCCAATCGGCCTTCCTTCGATGGATCGATGCCTTGGGTGTACTCGAAGTCGATGAAGCCATGAACGCTGTCGGTGCTGAGGAGCTTCACCGGAACTTTCATTCCGACGGACAGGGGCTTGTAGCCTCGCACAACGCGCCCTTCAGCGGAGCCGTCGAGCAGCCGGACGTAAGTGCCGCTCTCGGACACGCCTGTAACCTGCGCGTCGAACGTCTGTCCGATGCGCGAGCGCAGACGGTCGGCCTCCAATTTTTTGCGACGGCTGCGCTCGAGCTTTCGCGCCACACCCTCCGCCTCGTGCGCGAAGTCGATGTATCCGCGGACGGGGTCGGCGACCACGAGCTTGAGCCGCACAGTGTCCCCAACATCCAGCCCCCGTGCTCCGCGCACGATCCGACCCTCCACCGGTGGATTCAGCACGCGCGCATAAGTCCCCTTCGGTGACGCAGCCGTCACGATCGCAGCGAAGCTCTCCCCCACACGCTCGGCCAGCATCGACGCCCCCGCCACCTTGCGCATCGTGCGCTCCACCTTTCTCGCGGCCTCGCTACGCTCGGTGCAGCGACTCGCGATCTCCATCAGCTCCTGATCGGAGTAAGGCGGCCCGCCGCCGGAGGTTGCCGCCCGCAGCATCCGTTGCGTTACGAGATCCGCGAAGCGGCGATTGGGTGCAGTGGAATGAACGTAATCGGCGACCGCAAGCCCGAAGTGGCCGGTTTCCCTGCGCTCGCCGAGGCGGCGCTCGAGGACGTAGATGCCGGGACCGAGGAGCTTGATGACCGAGAGCGACAGGTCGGCGAAGTGCTCGGGATCGGCGGCACGGCGGCGTGCGAGGAATTCGCTGAGAGCGACGTTGTCGGGCTTGTCAGGAAGTTTTTCACCGATATCTGCCGCCAGTGTCACGATCCGATCCCAGCGCTTCGGCTCGCGCACCACTCGGCGGAGCGATGCCGAGCCGTGATCGAGCAGATAGGTGGCGACAGACCTGTTAGCCGCGACCATGAAATCCTCGATCATGTCTCTGGCGCGGTTGCGACGGTCGACGGCCAGGTCCACAACTTTGCCGTGCACGACGACCGGCCTGGCCTCGATACTCTCGAAGTCGAGTGCGCCGGCGACACTTCTCGCCCGGCGGAGCCGCTGCGCTGCTTCGTCCTGCATTCGGAGCTGGTCGTCGAGCTCGCGGGACGCAGCGATCTCCCTCGGAGCGGGTCGTTTGCCCTCGAGCCACATGCCAACGGTGTCATAAACCAGCTTGGCCTTGTTGTGCACCAGCGCGTGATACACGGCTGCATTGGCCAGTGCTCCGTCGGGGGTGACGTCGAATTCGATGACCACGGCGAGCCGATCCTGGCCCTCATTGAGCGATGTCAGATCCGTCGAGAGTCGCTCAGGCAGCATTGGAAAGATCGCTACGCCAGTATAGACGGAAGTCGTGTTCCAGGCAGCGTGTGCATCTGCGGCCGAGCCGAGATGGACGAGTGAGCCAACATCGGCGACGGCGATGCGAACTTTGATCGAGCCGTCGGCAAGGCGTTCCGCTACTTCGATCTGGTCGAGGTCCCGCGACTCCCGGTTGTCCACCGAGGACCAGAGCAGCGCGCGCAGGTCGCGACAGCCCGGAGGCAAGGGATCGTCTGACGGATCGTCGAGCGACCTGACCTCCCGCAGTACTGCCGGCGAGAACTCGGGCTCGAAGCCGTTCTGCACCATGGCGGCAACCGCCGCGCTGCGAAGAGATTGCGTTGGAGGCGAGTTAAGCATCTACGGGCATTAGGGGATCGCGCACTTGAGCGGGAACTCCAACACCTGGGTGCCCAGAACGGCGCTGCTATCGTTCAGGCGTTCGAGAATGGGACCGGCGATGAGGAGTCGGTCGGGTTTCGTAATAATAGCTGCCGAAAAAATGGCCCCGTCGAATCCGTCCGCGGCGCGACCTATCAGTACCGGTATTCCGGAGAAATCGGCGAAGACGCGAAACTCTCGCTGTACCCCGGCGCCCGGGCCGCCAGACGCGTGCTCGACGATCCATAAACGCTGGCGAGAGTTCTCGAGTTGGACTATTTGCACCGCATTGGAGTCGAAAGTAACAACCGGTTGCAGCGGCGGGATGAGAGGAGATCCCATCGCGGAAGACAACGGTAGCCGCGCGGTACGCGCCACACCGAACGGCGACTGACCGGTTCCCAATCTGGTGTGCCAGCTCACGATCAGGTCGGCGCGGCCGCGTCGCAAGATGGGATCGTGGGTAAATGTCTCGCCCGCAGCGATCAACTTTCCGCGATTGGGCCACGTTGGACCGGGCCCATAAAGAAAGAGCGAGCTACCATCGCTTGTCAGACTGGTATCCGGTTGCACGACGGCGAGCCGGAGTCCCGCGCGCCCGAACGATTCCAACGATACGTAGGCCGCCATCCAAGTAGCCACGACCACAACGGACCACCGTCCGCGGGCACGGGTGAAAACTGCGACGTGGCTTTCCTGTGGCAGGCTGGCAGAAACGCTGTCGAGCGGAAAGGCGATAGTCATAGTGTCGCCCGTAGCGACAAGCGAAGATGCGGAGCCGGAGCGAATCACACCTTGCGAGGGAAGGGGAACCTTCTCGAGCGCAGACCACGATTCTCCGTCGAACACCGCATACCAGAGATTAATCAGAGGGGGATCGTTGGGTACGGTGCTGCCGGGTTGAAGTTCCGCGAACACCGTAGCCCATCGCCCCCGCCCAAGGGGAGCGAGCCGAATATTCGACCCAGGCCGCTGTCCGAGTGGGGACATCACAATGCGTGCAGTCCGTGGCCACCGCGAGATGAGGCCGAAGATTCCGTCGCGCGTCTCCAGGCGCTTGCCGTGAAATACATAGTTCGGTCTGCCGGCCAGAAACACCCGATCGCCGTCGACGGCGAACGAATTGGGCTCGATGTAGATCGTCCGGCCGCCTGCTGCGATCAACGGCCGTGCGCGTTTGGCGCTGACCGCGCACTGAGGCGAGTGGGTTGTGGCCTGAGCGAGGGACGGGTTTGGTTGCATGAACGCCGCCGCGCTCACGAGCAACGTGAGCAGCGGACCGCTGGTCATGGGAACGAGCGAGTCAACCATGCCTGGTTTTATATGCCTAATGTCAGTTCGTCCAGACCGAGCCAACGTCCTCGTCCCAAATTGCCAACATTGACAGACTCAACCCGGAACACTGACCTCCGCGCCCAGTTGGTCTGGCGCGGAAGTTGAGCGTGGAAGATCGGCGATTCTCACTTCCATCCCAGGCTTGACTTGGAACAGGTTCTTACTCGACAGCAGGGACAGCTGGTCGCGCTCGAGCGTCGGCTCGTGCTACGAGTGCGCGACGTGCTGGCGCAAGCCGACGGGGCGCGGGCGGACCTCGATCGACTGGCCTCGCTCGTCAACGAGATGGACGAGCTCTTCCTTCTGGTAGTTGTTGGCGAGTACAACAGCGGGAAAAGCACCTTCATCAATGCCCTCCTCGGCGATGAGGTCTTCGCGATGGGAGATCTGCCGACGACGCGCGCGATCTCGATCCTGCGGTACGGCGAGGCAGGGCCGCCGGAGTCGATCGGTGAGCATCTGCAGCTGTACCATTATCCCCTCGAGGTGTTGCGCGACCTCGACATCGTCGACACGCCCGGCACGAACTCCATCGAGCGAATGGAAGAGGAGATCACGCGGGAATTCGTACCGCGCGCCGATCTCGTTCTATTCGTGACGAGCCTGCTCCAGCCGCTCACCGCCAGCGAGCTCGACTTTCTCACTCACATCCGTCAGTGGGGGAAAAAGGTAGTGTTCGTCGTGAACGGCATCGATCGGCGCAACAGTGACGATCAGCTCGACCGGGTTCGGGAATACCTGACGCGTGAGATAGAGTCGCGAGTTGGTGCATCGGCGCCTTCGCTCTATTTCATCAGCGCGCTTCATGCTCT
>JALYKQ010000084.1 GCA_030774675.1 Gemmatimonadota bacterium
CGCTCCGATGCCGAGGCGGTGATCGTGCGTATCTGCCAATTCGCAGCTTGCACGGAAGCTCGCTTCCGCGGCGGCGTCGTTGCCGCGGCGCTCGTCCAGGCAGCCGCGGATGAAATGAGCGTACGCCCCCATCGTTTCAGCGTAAGCGTGATCGGCGCCGGTGTAGCTCTTGATCGCCCGATCGAGCAAAGACTCCGTCGCGTCGAGCTCACCGAGATTGACGTGAACCGCGGCACGTTGCACGTAGGAGCCGAAGAAGATCAGACCGGTTCCGCTTTTCTCGATCGCTACTGCCTCGTCGATGACGGTGACAGCGTGATCGTACTGTCCACGCAGCGTATAAAGTGCGCCGGCAACCATCTGGGCGGGGTGGAAAGACGCGCTGATTGCCCTCGACCGCAGGAGGGGAGGAACCGCTCGCTGCAGATCGATCGGCCGGCCGAGCTCCAACCCGCGCATCGCCAGCACGGCGCCCAGAACATACCAGCTCATTTGCCCACCGGGATCGAAGCCGACCGCGGTGCGTGCGGCTGCGACTGACTCGTCGTAGCGGTACTGGCGACAGTAGGTGTAAGCGAGATATCCGTAGGCCTCCCCCATCGACGGGTCGAGCTCAATCGCTTTCTGGATGGCACGGACTCCTTCATCCAGATCTTCCGCGAGACCCGAAGCGGTGTACTTCGGCATGACCAGACTCCCGAGACCAGTCCAGGCGAGGGCGTAGTCCGGATCGATCTCGATCGCTCGCCTGAAGTATTCCGAAGCGGTTCGCGCGCTCTCCTTTCCCCACCGCTGAAACGCCTGCTTGCCTTTGGCGTACAGCTCATACGCAGTGAGTTTGCTCGTCTCTGGATGCTCGATCCGCTCGAGTTCCTCGCGCGTGAGCCTGATCCGGAGCACCTCGGCGAGCCGCGTCACGATGCGGTCCTGAAGGGCGAAGATGTCTTCGATGTCTCCGTCGATTTTTTCGGCGCTGACAACGTCGCCCGTCTCTGTCTCAGCGAATTGCGGAGTGAGGCGAATGCGCGATCCGGCCTTCTGAAATCCTCCCCACACAACCCAGTGCGCACCCAGCGTTTGGCCCAGCTCACGCGCGCTTTCCGCGTCGATCCTTCCTTCACGTCGGACAGCGGCGACACGCTGTCGCATCGCAGGGTCAGTTCCAACGACCTTGATGCCGGCGACTTTTTTCAGGTCGACGCTCACCGTCTCCGCGATGCCGGTGGAGAGCCAGTCGATATCTGCTGCGTTGGAGATGTTGGTGAAGTCCAGCACGAACACGGTTTGGGTTTCGCCTGCGCTCTTGCCTCGTTCGGGCGCCGGAACACGCGCGGCTCGTTCAATGGTTGTGGCGCCGGATAGTGCGTGAACGAGGTCTTCCGCCCCCCTGTATCTATCACTCGGTTGGCGCGCCAGCGTTCTTGCTACGACCGCATCCAGCCATTCGGGCAAATCGTTGCGGATGCCCGACGGGCGCGGGCCGGATTCAGTGAACCGCTTCACGAACCCTTCCTTCCCGGCGAACGGCGGCCGTCCGGTGAGCATCTCGTAAAGCACGCAGCCCAAACTGTACACGTCGCTTCGCCCGTCGAGCTCGTGGTCTCCCAGCAGCTGTTCGGGGCTCATGTAAGCCGGTGTCCCAGGCCCACCCATCCCCGTTCGGGTTAGTTGCCGCACGCCACCCAGGTCGATCGCGCGCGCAATGCCAAAGTCGGCGACGATAGCGTGTCCTCCGGACAGGAGGATGTTCTCGGGCTTGATATCGCGGTGGATGATGCCTTCGGTGTGCGCATACGCCAGCGCGTCGGCAGAGTCGCGGGCGATGCAGACCGCGGCGTCGACGGACAGCTGCCGCTCCCTGGTAATTCGCCCGCGCAGCGTTTCCCCGCTCACGTACGGCATCAGGTAATAGAGCGTCGCCTCGATATGACCTGAATCGAGCAAAGGCAATATGTTGGGGTGCTGCAACCGCGCGAGCAGGCGAATTTCCCGGATGAACCGCAGCTCGCCGGCTTCCGATGTCGGGTCCGCGTTGAGAACTTTCAACGCGACGCGGCGCTCATGCCTCAGGTCCCGCGCCAGGTAGACAGTCGCGAACGCGCCTTGGCCGATCTCGCGCTGTATCTCAAATCGGCCGGCGAGAGCGGCACGGAGTGGGGCGAGAGGGTCTTGTGGAGCGATGGGAATCGTCACGCCGCTAACATAAACGTGCCTTCCAAATAGAACCAGCGAGCATGGTGGGCGCGGCGCCACTTGCAGCGTTCTTGCACCTGAACAAGGGCGTCACATACTACGTGTCTTAATCGTCGGAGGAATTCCCATGCCTTTTGCAAAAGCGGACGATGGCGTCAGGATATCGTACAACGCGAAAGGTGAAGGACCGCTCACCGTCTTGTTCATGCACGGGTGGGCCGGCTCAGGCAGTTATTTCGATCAGACGCTCACGCATCTGGACCTGAAGGGGCTCCGTGTCGTGACGATGGACATGCGGGGCCACGGTGACTCGGGCAAGCCCGAGAGTGGCTATACCGACGAGCGTTTTGC
>JALYKQ010000085.1 GCA_030774675.1 Gemmatimonadota bacterium
TCGAGCCGCACGGTTACACCGCCAGGGAGACCCAAAGACATTTGCTTTGGGAGTACATCAACTGGCTCGACAAGTACGTGAAGAGCGCGCCTCCCCGATCTACTTCGGCGACGGCAACGTCACCAGCACCGAAGTAGCGACAGTCGATGCTGCAAGGACGTGCACTGCATTCACCTTCCCGGTGAACTTCCCGGTGTAAAGAGGCTGCAGTACCGCCACCAGCACACCGACGGCGGCGAGCGCCCATCCGATAGATGACACCGCGCGAGCCAGCGCAAATCCAGCGAGCGCGATCGTCAGCATCGCGAGCTTGAACTCGAACGGGCGCAGGTTCTTCGGGAGCGCCTCTGCGAACGTCTTGTCGTGTGCGACTGCATCGATGAAGGGGCCGCCGAGCAGCCCCGTGCCGATGAGCAGGGTTCCAAGAATTCCGAGCAGAGCAGCGTTGTCAGCGCGCAGAATCCGCTTCGCCTCATCGGAGATTCCGGGAGTCCTGCGCACAACTCCGAACCGAAAACCGACTGCGCCAACGGCGAGAAAGTATCCGACAAACTGAACCAGCTCGGTCAGCGCTTTGATCGCGGAAAACCCTGGTGGAGGTCCACCGATCACTGGTCTTTTCTCCCCAACAACGATGCGTCGTAGCGGGCGAGCAGATCAGCCGGTCCGTCGTATACCTCGACAGCGCCCTGAAGTGCTTCGTCGGTCCAGGCGCCGGAGCGGAACCCGATCGCGCGAACGTTTGCCTTGGCGGCCGCTTCGATGTCGTACGGGGTGTCGCCGATCATCACCAGGTTCTTCGGAGCGATCCCGCTCTCCTCGATCGCAGCCTCGATGATATCCGGGTCGGGCTTGGACCTCTTGGCATCGCTGGCGGTCGCCTTTTCTTCCATAAGATCGGCCACACCAGCTGCCTTGAGCAGGCCTTTCAGCTCGTCGTCCTTCGCAGATGTGGCGACGATCGGCTTGAGGCCGTCGGAACGAACCCGTAGAACCAGCGCGCGGGACCCTTCGAGCGGGCGAAGATGCGGAAGGTACTTCTCTCGGAAGATCTCCGAACGACGCTCGAGCAGCTTCTTCCCTTCTTTAGTGTCGTGCCCGATGCCAATCGTCGCGGGAAGAAGTTTGTCCCCGCCCATCCCGATGAGGGGCCGTACAACATCGAACGGCACACTGTAACCAGCTTCCGCGAACGTGCCCACCCAGGACTGCGCGTGCGCGTCGTTGCTGTCTACGAGCGTGCCGTCGATGTCGAAGATTACGCCTTGAAGCAACAGCCTTTACTTCAGATTCTTCTGAATCGATTCCACGAGGTCGAGATGGCCTTTGATCACTGGAGCCGCTTTCTGAATCAGATTCTTGAGCTCGGTGTTCTGTGCCTGACCCATTGCCTTCGTGGCAAGATCCAGGAGCTTCTTGTGCGCGTCCACTTCACTGTCGATGAAAGCCTTGTCGAAGTCCTTTCCCTTCGCCGTGGAATTCAGGTTGTCCAGGTTCTTCTGCGAATCTGACACGAGATTATCATCCGCCGGCGGGGTCGGAGTCACCTTCAGTTTCTTCGCTAGTGCTTGCCCTTGCGCGCGGAGGGTATGATGGTCCCGGGTCATCCTCCTGCCGAAGTCGCGGACAGCAGAGGCGGTGCCCTTGGTGGCTGCGAGAGCTCCCGCAGCGCTATCAGCCATATTCGCCTCGTCCAGAAGCGCGGCGATATTGGCATCGGTCCACGTTCCTGAAACCGGAGCGGCCATTGCCGAAGTGTCAGCAGTTATGGTACTCGAGGCGGCTGTCGTGTCTATTCCGGAGTCGTTTTTTTTTCCGCACCCGACCAGAACCAGTGCCGCTACGGCCAGTCCTGTCGCTTTGAATGTTGGTGCCGTCATCTTGTCTCCCCTCCAAGGGTCAAGAAAAAAAACCGCTTCGACCATCGAGGCGGCGAATGTCGGTTTCTCGATAGATCGAGGCAAAAAGCATACGCATCGTCCTCTTTCACTCCTGCCGACGAAGGCTGCCGCTGGTCGACGGCCGCACCTGGTTGAAGACGGTTGCCTCATTGAATTTGGAAAACGCGCCCTTCACATCGAGCGCTAACGACCTGAACCTGTCAGCAGCCTTTCCAGGCACATGTACGGTGGCAAATAGAATGACGGCGAAGAGATCACCTGTCGCCAACATTCCGCCAAAGCCAAGCACCGATTTGATGCCGAAGCGAGCCACGAACTCCTGCTGAGCGGGGATGTACGGACTTCCCAAAGCGCTTTCGACGTGAAACACGCCGTGCCTCTTACCGGCAAGCTCCTTTACAACGTCAGCCTGGGGTTGGAGCACATGGCTCAGTTCCAGCCCGAACTCCTTGATCAGCTGCGAGATCATGGGAGCCTTCTCCACTATCTCGGGACTGGGGAGAGGGATAGCTCTGTGACCACGCGAGAGGTGTCGGGAATTCCAGGCCGCGCTCTGTCCGATTGTAGCCATCAGCGTCAGGACCTTCATCCCGGGCCGCGGTTGCTCGGCACCAAGCACCTCCCGCGCAAAACCCTGAAGATCGGGGTCGAGCGAGCCATACGCGTTGGTTTTATAGCAGCGTACCAACGCGCAGGCGCGTTCTCCGTCAGGACCGACCAGCTCGTCGTAGAGAAAGCGGCAGGCGCGCTGCGCCGATGCTTCGAGCGTCGGTGCTCCCGACGCCGCCTCGCGTAAGCGTAGACTGCAGTTCAGCATGTCGCCGAGGTCGAACTTCGTCAGGTCATAACTCAGGGGCGTACACCTCGAGTGCGCTTGCTCCGATACGGGCAAACGCGGGACTATATTATCTCCGGCTTTCTGTTTCCCTTACGCACATTCCAGTCCTGCCTACAGCCATGCGCTTTAGCTGGTCCTCATCCGTGAATCCACAACGGCTCCGCGTCGCGGCGAGTTATGTCGCGATCCTTCTCGCTGGAGTGGTCGCTTGCGCTGCGCGTGCCGGTCATTCGACCTTCGGTGGCCTGCCGATCGTTCGTGCGGATACCGTCGCCCTGCGTCGTACCCTCGACTCGATAGCCGATGCGCATCATGGCGTCGTCGGCTACAGCGTCATCGATCTTGAGACCGGAGCGCATATCAGCAGACGGGGTGATGAGACTTTCCCCACCGCCAGTCTGATCAAGGTTTCGATCCTCGTGACCGTCTACGACCTTGTCGCAAAGAATCAGCTGGCGCTCGACGACCCGTTGACGGTGCTGAAGATTGACCAGGTGCCGGGCTCGGGGATCATACAGTTCCTGCACAATGGCACGGTGCTCACGGTACACGACGCAGCGTGGCTGATGTCCACAATCAGCGATAACACCGCAACCAATCTGCTGCTGGATCGAATCATTATCCGCCGGGTGTGGGCGAAGATGGACTCGCTCGGGCTGCAGCACACCCGTGTCCACTCGAAGAGCTTCCTCCGCAACTCGAGCGTTGCCATGGACAGCTCGGTGAAATACGGGCTCGGTGTCACCACCCCTAACGAGATGGCGCGCTTGTTCCAGCTAATGGCTCTTGGGAAGGCAGTGAATCCCGCGGCGGACTCGGCGATGCTCGACATACTCGAGCACAACACGACTGATTTCATGCTGCAGCGGTACGCTGGTGGTGCTCGGGCCGCTCACAAGGACGGGGAGACCGATGCAGTTCGCACCGAATGCACCCTTTGGTACCTGCGCAATCGAGTCGTGGCCTGCGTCATGACCAAAGAGAACAAGGATCAGCGCTGGATCCTGGACAACGAGCCGCAGCTGACGCTCGCCAACATGGGTCTTGCGATCATCAACGCGTTCGGGGGAGTACCGCCCGCCCTGTCGTCTTCGTAAGGGCTACAGTACGCTATGGCGGCCGCTGGTGCGCGCAGCCAGCGCTCTTACATCGGACGGCGTCAGCAGCGTTTGATAATGCGCCGACCGCAGATCATAGTGACTGAGGAGCTTGCCCGCGCCCGGGACAATCACCGCGCGCTCGTAGTCTTTCCCAGCGAACGCTATCACCGCGCCTATGTCGGTGAACTGAGTCATGGTGACGAACTCGACCTCGTCGTCGGCCGCGTCACGTCGCAGTAGATACGCGCCGGTATAACCCCTGATGCGGTGGATTCCGGGCAGCACATCAGCCCGCAGAAGCGACTCGTACCTGTCCGCATTCTCATGCGTAGTCCAGCCGTGCCAGATTCTACTGATCATCTTCACCTCGCCACGATCATTCTGCAGGATGTTTGCCGCAACTGCACCTGCAACTGCACCTGCACCTGCAACCAACTGCACCGGCAAGTGAAGACGACCTGCCGGGGGCTGTGAGTGTTGCAGTTTTTGGCTGCGGGCCAGTCCAAACCACATTGAAGAGCCCGCCCACAGCCATCAACTGCACTTCTGATAACCCCAAGCAGGTAGTCTTCAGTTGCAGTTGCTTTCAGTGACCGGTGCGCTCTACCGTCTTTCCAGTGAAATTTTCGGTACTGAGATCCTTGGACGACAGCGATCGCACGTACGCCGTCAGCATCCAGATCTGATCGTTGGAGATGCGTCCGCCCCATGCCGGCATTCCATCCGGTCTTCCCTCGTATATCGATTCGAAGACCTCGCCCGGCGATCCGCCAAAATGCCAGCGGCCGTCCTGGAAGCTCGGACCCATCGCGCCTGACCCTTCGGCGCCATGACAGTCGAGGCAGTTGTATCCCACAAACAACTGACTGCCAACGCCGATTGCGCGCTTGTTTCCTTCGTACGGGTTCTTCACCAGCAGTGGCCGTACCTGCGAAGGAAATCCAGCGGGAAGATTCTCCGCGTGCTCGATGAACCGGAGACTGTCTCCGGCAACGAGCAGATGGGTGGTGGCGCTGTCGACCGGCTTGGGCGTTGAAGCATTGGTGTCTGTCCGGTTGTCAGCCGCAGGTTTCGAATCACAGGCTGAGCACACAAACACAACAGCAACGCCAGTCAGATAAACACGGCTGAATCCAGACAAGCGTTGAGCCGATGCCCGCATAACTTTTGGGGTTCACTCCGCCCGAAGTAGTACTTTCTTCGTCGGCACAGGGGCTTCTGCCGGGTAGGTTATGTAATCAAGAGTGAGGATGGAACCGACAATACGGAAGCGACTCTGATCGAAGATGGTGGTGTTCACATTCCGTACGGTTTCGAGTGAGTTAGCGCCGTAGAACCGATCCCATAAGACGATGCGATTTACCTCGATTGCGAGTTGATCTGCCTGAACCCGATAGGTTCCCGACAGGATCGAATAAGAGGAAAGATCGCCTGGCGATTGACTCGGGTAGCTTCCAAAGCTGCGGATGGCGTCAGTGAAAGTGCCATCAGCCGCAAATGTCAGGTGAGTCTCGTAATATCCACTTGGACTCGTGCTCTCTCGGACGACCCAGCCCCCAACTAGCGTGGCGTCTGGACCAGCTGCGTTTCTGCACGAAACGACACCTGCGACAAGTGCGAGACATAGAACGGAGGAAATTCGATTCATTGATTCTCCCTTCAAGTTAGCGCTACGACAATCTCACAGCGAAAAGACGAACAGCTCACCGCCCCAGCTGGTCCACCTTGCGATATCCGGCAGTGTCGTCCCGCGCTCGCGAACATCGTA
>JALYKQ010000086.1 GCA_030774675.1 Gemmatimonadota bacterium
GAAGAGCGCCAAGTGGGTGCGCGAGCTGCGCCTCATGGAAAACGATGCGCCGGGGTTCTGGGAGTCGCTCGGTTACCACAACTACGGCGACCCGTGGCGCGAGCAGCGATACGCCGGCGACGAGTGAATTCTGGTGTCACCGTTCCACGGATTGCCTGGCGTGTCGCGACCGTGATCGACGTCGTGCCTGAAACGCCATCGACGCGAACGCTCGTGCTCGACGTCCCGGACTGGCCCGGCCACCGAGCGGGACAACACGTCGACGTAAGGCTGACGGCCGAAGATGGATACCAGGCGGAGCGGAGCTACTCTATCGCCTCTCCACCGGAGGACACTCGAGTATCACTCACGATCGAGCGACTGAAGGATGGAGAAGTTTCACCGTATCTCTTCGAAGAGCTCCGCCCAGGAGACAAGTTCGAGCTGCGCGGGCCAATTGGTGGATACTTCGTTTGGCACATTCCGATCGGCGGACCGCTTCTACTCGTCGCCGGCGGATCTGGGATCGTGCCGCTGATGGCGATGCTGCGACATCGCCGCGCAGCCCTCGCAGCTGCCGACCCGGGCCTCGGCCGGCGGCTGCCAGCGCGACTGCTATACTCGTCGCGCCGGTGGGACGATGTGATCTACAGGGACGAGCTCGCCGGTCTGGTGGAAAACGATGAAACGCTCGAGGTGACCCACACGCTCACTCGCGAGCAGCCCGAGGGATGGACTGGATTCAAGCGCAGGATCGACCGGGCGATGCTCGAGCAGGTCGCGTGGCCCCCGAGCGAACAACCGCGCGTATTCGTGTGTGGGCCGACGCCGTTGGTCGAGGGAGTGGCCGCAGCGCTGGTCGAGCTTGGTCACGCCCCTGCTCTCGTCAAGACGGAGCGCTTCGGCCCGACGGGCGGATCCGTTTAGCGTGCAACAGAATGTGGATGACAAGGAGATGATATGAACATTGACGGAAACGCCGCCGCCGGAATCCTGAGCGAGCTGTTCGTCCCCGACCTGACGGCCGCACGCGCCAAGTGCGGTGGTTGTGGTACAACCCGTACTGTTGGCGCCCTGCTCGTCTACGCGCATGGGATGGGCACGGTTTTGCGCTGCCCGGGATGCGATCACGTCATGCTGCGTGTCGCGGGTACACCGACGCACTTGTGGCTCGATGCGACGGGCGCCACTTCCATCGCCGTGACCCGGCGCATTGATTGAGATCACATAGACGCAACAACCACGACTGATCATGACTGCCAACGCTCCGTGCGCCCACATCCGATCGATCACTACCGTAAAGCTGCCCAAGAAACGGGAGTGTGAGGAGTGTGTGAAGATCGGGGCATCCTGGGTCCATCTGCGGACCTGTCAGGAGTGCGGCAGAACCCTCTGCTGCGACGACTCGCCGAACAAGCACGCTACCAAGCACGCCCGGGCGACCGGCCACCCGGTAATTGCCTCGGGTGAGCCCGGCGAGCGATGGCTGTACTGCTACCCGGATGACGCATTTGCCGAATACTGAGCACGGATAGTCTACTCGCAACTTTGCCTGATCCTCCTCGCCTCGGGCGCGAGCGGAAACAGGGAGACCGCTCTACGTGCGTAGCTACGCGCGACCGAGCAATGAGCGCGGCGGGAATAGAGCTGGGCAACTCTCAGATTGATGCGATAACTCCCGGGATCCCAGATTGCGCCGGACACCCATCCTCTGGTGAGGCCGCCGCGACCGACCATCGACATCGCCAGTGTCTGGGTCACGCTTCGCGCGGTGGAGGCGAGCACGACGATGATGATTCCTGCTGCCGCGAGTGATCGAGCTCTCAGAGAAATGGACACATCGCGGCCGCGCCGTGCGCCGCTGGCAGTCCGTATTCCGCTCGTCGCACCGAGGATGCTCCACACCAGAAAGGATGGGGCGGCGAGGAGAAGCACAACATCGAAGGCGCTCACGACTATTGTCGCCACTATCGTCCCGGCAAGAACACACTGGGCCAACACTGCCTCCGAGTCCTTGAGGTCGCTCCACCGCCTGAGTGCCCCGAAAAAAAGAACAGTGAATGCGCCGAGCAGCGCGAGCGTCGGTACAAATCCGCGCTCAGAGACGAATGCGACCCAGTCGCTGCTGGGCCACGGGTTCGCTGTCATCCCATCGTCCGCGATCGAGCGATCCCCAGCCGGAGCGTACCGCACATATTCGACTGGCCAGTTTCCCGGCCCAACTCCGAAGACGGGATTCGCGACAGCCATGCTGAGCGAGTTCCGGTATTGCGCCACCCGGCCGAGTCCGCTGCCCTTCTTGTAGTCCACAACGCCGCGCGCTGAGTCGAGGTACGGTGACTCGCTATTCCAGTTGAGCGAGTTGGGCAATGCGATCGCCACCATCCCGCCGATTGCTGCCGCAAGCGTCAGTCGCGCAAATCGTCCACCAACCTTTCCGCCTCGCCAGTATTTGATCGAGGCTAGCATTGGCACCAGCAGAATGATCAGCGACGCCAGCACAGCGAGCCACGCCGCTCTCGATCGTGATAGTACGAGCGCTGCCGCGAGCAAAGCTGCTCCCAGCGAGCCGAGGAGCGCGCCAAAAGGCCGGCGCGCGGTGACTGTGCACCAGACGAGCGTGGGCAGGCCTATCGCTGCAATGTGGGCCACAAAATTCCTGTTGCCGAACGTGCCGC
This sequence comes from Gemmatimonadota bacterium, assembly GCA_030774675.1. Classification (GTDB taxonomy): domain Bacteria; phylum Gemmatimonadota; class Gemmatimonadetes; order Gemmatimonadales; family Gemmatimonadaceae; genus UBA4720. The sequence continues at coordinate 2,658 of JALYKQ010000086.1, forward strand.
CGGGAGCGCGGTTGGCGCTGAAGTATTCCGTCTCCAGTCCGTACGACTGTGCCAGTGCAAATCCGGCGGCGCAAATGGCCGCAATCGCCGCGGCTGTCAGAATTGGCCGATAGAATCCGCGCTCGGCGACCGCTCGCGCCCCCCAAAAAACTACCGCGCCCGAGACGCTCACCCCGAGCGAGCGCTGCGCGACCCAGTGATTGGTGGCGAAGAGAGCGGATGCCGCGCTCCACAGGAGAAAAAGAGCCAGCAGGCCGTCGGTCAGATCGAACCAGAGAGAGCGGCGTCTCGCCAGCAGAAGCGTTGCGATGCCTAGCGCGGTGAGGTTGAGGATCAGCTCCTTTGGCACGAAGTACCGATCCAGCTCGAATACCTTGTACGGGAGTGCCACAACCACTGCGAGGATGACTCCTGCCTGCAACAGGAACCTGATCATTCGATCCGCCATCACGGAAATATGCCTCCACGAGCTGGCAGGAAAAAAAGCCCCGGCACTCGTACGCCGGAGCTTTTTCGAACGAATCGGAACAGTCGGTAAGTCAGCGCTTGAAGATCGAGCCCAGCACGCCTCCGGACACGCCACGGGCGCGGTTCACGCGACGCAGCTGATCGAGCTCACCGCGGTCGAGCCAGACTCCGCCGCATTCCTCGCATTCGTCGATCTTCACGTCCTCTACGTGCTGTTCCTTCAGGCCGCTCCCGCACCGCGGGCACTTGTTCTGATGCGCCGAAAGCTCCGCCTTTTTCCGGTCGGCGTCGAGCTTTGCGCGCATCTCCCGGATCAAGTCCGCGTTCTGTCTGGCGAAGTACTCGTCCTCGTTCCTGCTGGGTTTCTCGTCTGTCGGCATCACTTTGTTCCGTTCGCTTGCCCGGAAATATATGGGAAAGAGCGAGGCCCCCGCACGATATTCCCAGCCGGGTTATCTCTCGGAAATCCTCACCCCGCCGTTGGTCGTAACCACGCGTACCAGTGGCCCACCGGTGCCGAGCTGGGTCCGGATGCGCTTGCCGATCATGCCCTGTACGGTGATCGGAAAGTCGACGCGCATTCCGCCGTTGGTGGTGCCGGTTTCGAGACGCGCGTTGTAGCCACGCGGGATGGTAAGGTCAATGCCACCATTCGTCGTTTGGAGATCAAGGCCCTTCCCGCGCCACGAGGCGCCCGACAGGAAGGCGCTGACGCCCCCGTTCGTCGTCTCGCCGTGAACATCACCCGCGACGTTGTCGACACGAATCCCGCCGTTCGTAGCGTGCAGATCGAGCTCGCCTTCCACGTCTGCCGCGGACACGCCGCCGTTTCCTGTAACGGCTTCCAGGTTGGACCGTCTCGGGACGTAGATCTCATAACTGACCGACCACCAGCTTCGGCTGCGTGAAGCCGGCCCTTCGGCGCTGACGTGCCCACCGGTCGTACTGATGCGGATCTGTTTCGCCAACGCCGCGGCCTGGTTGTCCTCGTCGGCATTGGTCTGAATCATGGCTACGACTTTTACCTCACTCCGGTCCCAACCATAAAATGCGACGCCACCGTTCTCGTGCCCGTCGACGGAGATCTTCGAGTCTGGCCGGAGCGTGAGGGTGCGCAGCTCACAGAAATGCGCGCGGTCGTAGTTCCCGCGATACTGGCAGTTCTGCAGCCAATTCCGGGCGCGGTCTTCGTACTGTGCGCGAACTGCCGCCGGCGCGAGAAGACTGATGAGGGCGAGAGCAGCGATAGGGATAGGGCGCATGGGCGGGTTCCTGTGCGGGGATGTATCGATGGGGCACCGACTCTTAGATAGCCCAATGCTGCGAATGGTTGAGCGGAAGCCAGAACAGCAAAAAGCCCCGCCATTTGGCGGGGCTTTTTGTTGAGGTTGTAGCTAGATCCCTGGCACTACGGAGTGACGCTCGCGAAATAGATCTCGAGGTTGGTCTGGAGAGCACCGTAATTCCTGGTGCCGGCCCCTGTCCACGTCATCCCGGCGCTTCCGGAAAGGGAGACGATGCCGTTGTAATCACCGATGAAGGGCCGGATCCCTGAACCGCTCGGGACTCCCCAAAGCGAAGGATCGAAGCCCGACTTGGTGACTCGTGTCGACGCCCAACTGACGCCGAAATTGCTGGAGCTGGCGTAGGTCACATCCACCAGAGTATTCGCGCTGTAGCCGCGATCGTAGAACGCGACATCGATGCGCCCATTTGCTGCTATCGAGAGCTCGGCAGCGAATCTGTCGCCCGCGGTGTTGGCGGCGACGACCTGGGGCGCCGACCAGTTGGTCAAATCCGAGGCGCTCGCAGACGTGAGAAAGACCTGTCCCTTCCCGCCAACTATGTCCGCGTACGAAACGTAAAGGCGACCGTCGACCGGGTTGTAGGCGGGTACCGGATACGAGCCCGGACCGCGAAACTGCGCACCGGAAATGTTGAAGCAATAAGGGGGATAGAGGCAGACAGGATTCTGGAATGTCGCGAACTGTGACGGCGTACTCCAGGTCTTGCCGCGATCCGTCGATTTGCTGACGAACATGACCGAGCCGCCTCCGCCCAGAACGGAGTTGTCGAAGGTGAGGTAGGCGACGCTTCCGTCAGGGGTAACGGCGACGCGTTGGTCCTGGTCGCTGTGCGTCGTTCCGCTGGTGACCTTGACGGTCGTGAACTTGAGGTCTGAAATGTTGGCTGTTGCGATCCAAACCGGAGAGTTGGAGCCGTAACCGTGGAACTGGGCCCAAGTCACATAGATCGTACCGTCGCTCGCTATCGTCATTGCCTCGTGATCGGGGAATTGTCCGATCGATCCCTTCGTCACGCCATTACCCTGAAAGACTGAGACCTGTGTCAGCGGTCCCGAGGGCGGACCCTTCAACCAGGTGCGGCCTCCGTCGAATGATCTGCTGAGGAGGAGAGCAACGTTGTAGGGTGGGGAAGCCTGATAACCGAAGCAAGCAAAATACGCGACGCCGTTCGCATCAAACGCCACGGCCGGATCGCCGGCATAATCGTAGACGCCGGTTCCTGCCACGTTCGGGTCGTTGGTGTACTTGCTGATACCTGGAATGAATCCGTTCGGCAGAGTTTTCGTCCAGGTCTTGCCACCGTTGAACGTGGCATTCACGCCGCAGCCATCGTTGTAATTCCAGTCGTTATTGCCAGTGATGAGGTTTTGCGGGTCCCTGGGGTTGACCGCAAGCGGCGTTTCGTTCTGGGCAGTCGTGTCGTTCGTTACGTTAGAGACGAAGTTGACCGTCGGGCTGCCTGATACTGATTGCGCCAGGGAACCAGCAGTCGGGGCATTGACGGCATCTGCAGGAACGCGGGTGTCGCTGCACGCCGCCAGGAGGGCAGCGCAACAAAGGATAGAACAGGTGAGATACGGACGCATAAAGAGGGACCTTGGGGCAGGATTGTGAAAACGCGGTAAACATATATTTCACCGCGCTTCGGATTCCGCAATATCCTCGGTTGGGGGATACCCGGACGATACCCCCTAACTAGAGTTTTGGGGCCTCGCTGGCAAGACCGCCACTCACCTGGCGAACCAATAGGTGGCCTTGACGAGGAACACATTGCTCGGGCGGCCGAAGATCTGCCGGGTCTCCCGTCCAGTGCGGAAGTCACCTTCGAGAGGAACGAAGTCACTCCGCTGCTGCTGCCACACGAAGAAGAGAGCAGAGCCGGGCCTGTATTCCCACCTGACCACCGCGTTGCCGCGTAGAGAATGGGTCCGGAAATCAGGATTTCCGATCGTGAAGGACGGCGCAACGCCGGCTCCGTCCGGATCGACCGTGTAGGACGTGGTGTTGCCGGTGACCGGATCAGGGACCGGAGTTACAGTGCTGCCGTTATCCCGCCCATAAATCAGGTACTGCTGAGTTCCGGGCTGGGCGAGCTCCTTGAAACCCCTGAAGCGACCCGCCGAGGCAAATGGCTGGGCGTAGAGCTGCAGCGAAAGCAGAGGCGAAAATGTCCATTCGACGCGAGTCGTCGCGGAGAGAGTGGTCTGGAACAGATCGCTGAACACGTATCGTCGCCCATACGCCGCGGTCGCGAGGGGATCGGTAGTGCCGCGCACGAACTGAATCGTGTTGTGAAACAGCGACAGGCTGGGCGAGAAGGTTACGCGAACGGAGGAGCTCGGGCGCACGGTGACGCCGACGTTCAGGTCTTTGGCGTATCCGTGATTGGTGTCGCCGTAATAATTGGCGTACAGACTATAGGATACGGTCTTCCGCGGATCGGTATCGATTTCGGTCCAGCCGCCGTATTGCGTCGGTTGCCGGCCGAGCGGACCCCCGCGAGTCAGCCGGTCATCGATCGCGCTTGGATCGTATTCGCCGCCGGCGTAAACGGACCAGAGGTTCGTGAAATTCATCGTGACCTGATTGAAGAAGCTCGTCCAGATCTTGTCGCCACCGTAGTTCCAGGCGTGGTTTGTCCCCGCGAACAGGCTGTAGCTTCTGAGCAGCTTGCCCGGTTTGAAGTTGTTGTATGAACCGCCCCAACCAAAGTTGCGGTAATCCACGCGACCCATGAAGCCAAGATCGTTTACCTCGAAGCCCGGGCTTATGGATTTGGCTGTGGCGGATGTCGACCACGTACCCGATTTATTGAGGCCGAGCTTGACGGAATAGCCGTCCAGCGAGTTTGCCGCCGTGTCCACATCCAGATAGTCCGCGTCGGGACGCTGGTAGTATCGGGCGCTGGAGGTCTGCGCCCTCTGCATTACAGGTCTCGATCCGGCGATCCTCGACTTTGACAGCGCTCCGGTAAGAGTCCACACCCGGTTCTTCCACCGGTGCTCGAAGTCGGCGCTGCCGACCTCCGCGTTCGAGCGCAGCAGATCCTTGAACACGGTGTCGCT
>JALYKQ010000087.1 GCA_030774675.1 Gemmatimonadota bacterium
ACTTCCACGGTCCGGTGCCCACCGGTTTCTGGCCGAAATTCGCGGGCGGATTCTCGGGAAGGACGGAGGCAACGGGCATTGCCAGCAGCTTGGGGAAAATCGCGAACGGCTCCTTGAGCGTAATTACGACGGTGGAATCATCGGGAGCGGCCAATCCGCTCACCGTTTTTGCCTTTCCGGCGGCGTAGTCCTCGGCACCCTTGATGGGATAGAGCGGCCAGCCGCGTCCTCCCTTGGTGGCGGGATCGAGCACGCGCTGGAATGACGCGACGACGTTCTTCGCCGTGAAAGGCCGTCCGTCGTGGAATTTGACCCCGCTGCGGAGGTGGAAGGTGTAGGTGATTCCGTCCGCGCTGACATCCCACGACTTGGCGAGTCCGGGCACCACCTTCGCGTCGGGTGTGAAGCGTGTCAGCCCATCGAAGAGATACGAGACCACCCGTCCCGTTGGAACGTCTGTAGAGAGAGCGGGGTCCATCGATCTCGGATCATAGGTGTCGCGCGAGTCGATGATGGTCCTGCGCAACGGAGCGGACTCACCGCCGCCTCCGCCGCAGGCGAGAATCGCGGGTAAAACGAGGAGGAAGAGTCGCCGCATACGAGTGCTCTGACGGTTGACATGAAGGGGCAAAATACGAGAACTTTCGCGTATCCCCGAAATAGGCCTCACCGTGAGCGCAGAATACTATTATCGCCGCCGACTTGGCGCCAAGGATTTACTGCCAGCCATTGGTGTCGGCGTCGCTACCGGTTTGGCCGGCTTCTACATTGTGCAACTCTTAATCCAGCGGACGCCCCTCGTTCCGCAGGGCGAGCTGTCTCGAGCTCCGACCGCTCCTCCCAAGCGAGTCCTTGGCGAAAGAACGGAGCCCGAGACGGAGACGCACTATGGTCGCGAGCTGCCGCCAGGACAGCCGCCAGGCGTTCGCGCGTTGAAAGGGTGAAGCGACGACGCCGAGTACGGCTCGCCTTCACCGCACTCGGGTTTTCCGCAGCGTTTCTTGGTGGCAGCAGCGCCCGCGCGCAGGACATCAACTGCGATCGCGGCGACCTGGAAGTAATGCGCCTCGACTTCGAGGGAAACCGCGCCTTTTCGGACGCTGAGCTCGGGAAAACGATCGTCACCACCCCCTCGGCGTGGGCGCGCCGTTACCTCCACCTGCCTTTCACGGTCAAACACTGTCTGGACCGGAGTGAGCTCCCGAACGATCGTGCCCGCCTGATAATCTTTTATCGCCGTCGGGGGTATCCACGAGCAACAGTAGATACGGTCGTGAATCTGCTGGCTCCCGGCGCGGTCGAGGTCAAGTTCAAGATCAACGAAGGGCCGCCTTTGATACTCGAGTCCTTTGCGATACTTGGAATGGACTCTGTCCCGGAAAGAACGCGGATCGTCCGCGATCTGCCGGTGCGAGCACTCAGACGTTTCGACCGTTTCGCGATAGATGCCGCGGCCGATACCATCCGCGAGCGACTGCACAACAACGGATATCCGCGGGCCGACGTCGCGAACCGCTTCACCGTGAACGACAGCGCGTTGCTGGCGTGGGACACTCTCACGGCGACGCCAGGACCACGAACGAGGATCGGAGCAATCAAGATCGAAGTAAGCCCCCTGCCGGGGAAGAAGCAGCAGATACCGACCAGGATCGTGCGCCGCATCATGGGCCTCGACTCGGCGAGGCTCTTCCGCGAGTACGAGGTCGTCGACGCCCAACGGTCGCTTTACCAGACCGAGGCCTACCAGCACGTGTCTATCACTCCGGACTCGAGCTCCGACTCGCTCGTGACGCTCTACGCGAGGCTGGCCGAGGCGCCGATGCATTCGGCGCGGGCAGGGGCGGGTTATGGAACGCTGGACTGCTTCCGACTAACCGGTGAGTTCACGGACTACAACTTCCTGAGCGGTGCGCGGCGGCTCGACTTCAACGCCCGCGTCTCCAAGATCGGAATAGGCCAGCCGTTGGACGGCGCGCCGGAACTGTGCCCCCAGGCGAAGAAGGACGTGTTCAGCAACCGCCTCAACTACTATCTGGGCGCCACACTGCGGCAGCCGCTGTTCCTCGGGTTGCGGAGCTTCCCCACGCTTACGCTCTACACCCAGCGCCTGTCGGAGTACAACGCGTATCGCAGAACGACGGCAATCGGAGGCATTGCTTCCGAGACCTGGCGGGCCCGGACGAGGACGCCGGTGAATCTCACTTACTCGATGGACCTGGGGCGCACGGAGGCGCAGCCGGCGCTGTTCTGCGCGGTGTTCAACCTGTGCGAGGCAGCCGAGCGAGAAAGGATCGAGCGCACCCAACAGCTTGCTGTGTTGAGCTTGGGGGTGACGCGCGACCACTCGAACAGCCTGCTATCGCCGACGCGCGGGTCGATCATCCGGCTCGAGGGGCGGCATTCCTCGCCCGCGATTCTCTCGAACAAGGATCTGCAGTTCAACAAGTTCGTCGGGGATGCATCGCGGTACATCAGCGCGGGCGGCGGAAACGTGCTCGCCTTCAGAATTCGCGGTGGATCTGTATTCGGTCGCAACGTCGCGTCGGCGACGGGCTTCATTCCGCCGCAGGAACGACTTTACGCCGGTGGCCCGACTACTGTCCGCGGATTCTCTCAGAACGAGCTCGGCTCGTTGATCTATATCTCGCGGCCAAAATATGTGGCGTTCCTGTCGACTGATTTACTCGGACGTCCGGATACGGTTGTTCTTCAGCCGACGAACGACAGCAGCTATAGGCGTGTCGTACCGGTGGGCGGAAACTCGCTGATCGTAGGAAACCTCGAGCTTCGCCTACGCAGCCCGGTGCTCCCCGAGCTCCTCCAGTTCACGATTTTTACTGATGCGGGCGAAGTCTGGAACAGAGGGACCCCGCAGGTCAGCAGCGTGAAGCTCAAGGTCACCCCGGGCATTCAGCTAACTGCATTCTCTCCGGTGGGACCGGTGCGCATGGCGGTCGGGTATAATCCGTATCAGCGCCCGAAAGGCCCCATCTACTACGAGGCGACGGAACTGGCGGACGCGCCGTTGTTGTGCGTGAGCCCGCTCAACAACATTCCGACGCACTTCGAGTACGACCCGTTGTCCCCGACCACGATTACGAAGATCACGCAAAACGCCGGGAAGATCTGTCCTGCGACCTACCAGCCGGCCAAGGACAACAGTTTCAGAAGCAAGCTGACTTTCAGCTTCGCAATCGGCCAGGCATTCTAGCTACATGACTCGCCGTCTTCGCATTGTGATCGCGAGCGCCATCGTGCTCGTCGGGCTGCTGCTGATCGTCTTTCTCAGCTTAATTGGGGTCACCCACACCGGCTTTGGCCAGGAGCGCGTCCGGCGCATGGTCGCCACCATGCTCGAGGGGCGGGTGAAGGGCAAAGTCTACGTCGGTCACATGAGCGGCGGATTCTTCAACGGCGTGACGATCGACTCGGTCGAGATCCGCGACGATGAGGACTCTGTATTCGTCGCGTCGGGACCCATTCGCGTCGAGTACGATGCGCGCGATCTCTTCGACCGCAGAATTCTTCTCAGCCACCTCGTGGCGCAGCGTCCCGTTGTTCACATCCGCCAGCACGAGAACGGCGAGTGGAACTTCAGGCGGATCTTTCCGGCCAGCGTCGAGAAGCAGAAGAGAAACGAGCGCGGCTTCGGACAGTATATAGTTGTCGACTCATCGGAGATCCACGACGCGACGTTCACGCTCACGCTGGCTTGGCATCCCGCCGACAGCCTGCGGGGCGCCAAGCGCGACAGCGCGGTGAGATTCGAGCTGAGTCGTCCGGACCACGAGATCCGCCGCACCCGCGAGGGATTCGCGCGGACGTGGCGATGGAACGAGGCCCAGGCCAATCTGGGCTTTGCGCGAATAGCTGACCCCGACACCGTCGGGCGTCTGGTGCGGATCCGGAAAATGAGCTTCACGGAGACCGATCCGCCCTTCAAGTTCCGCAACGTCTCGGGCACGATGCTGAACCTCGGCGATTCGATTTTCATGGATAGCGACCACTGGGACCTCCCGAAGTCGGCGGGTCGCGGTCGCGGCAGCGTCGTGTGGGGCAGTAATCTCCCGGTTCGGTACTACGTGCACGTGGTTGGCGACTCCGTAGCGCTCAGCGATGTGTCCTGGGTGTATCCAACTATGCCGACCAGCGGCGGCGGGAAGATGGAGCTCGACATCAGGAGCCAGCGGAATCCGCACCTTCTTGACTACGTGCTGACGAACATAGACGTGCGAACCACCGGATCGCACCTGATGGGTCAGATGACGTTCGAGACCGGCGGGCCGGTATTGGTCGTGAAGAACGTCGATCTCGCGGCGATGCCGGTCGATTTCGACTTGCTACGGACCTTCAATGGCAAACAGTTTCCGTACGACTGGCAGGGAAAGATTACGGGTCAGGTGAGGGCGCCGGGCGGGCCGCTCAACCATTTCCAGGTGTACCGGTCGTCGCTCATTTTCGAAGATGCGCACGTGCCTGGAGCAACGACCGAAATAGCAGGGGAAGGCGAGCTCGACATTCTTTTTCCCGCCTTAACCGCGTTTCACAACTTCAATGTCGATGTTGCGACGCTCGACCTGCGCACGCTCCAGTACCTGAATCCCCTCTTTCCCAGGATCAAGGGAACTGTCTCGGGAACGGCAACGCTCGATTCGTCGTGGCTCGATGTGCGCTTCAAAAATGCGGACCTGACCCATCACGACGGTGCGCAGCCAATATCTCACGTCATCGGGAACGGGCGCGTGACCTGGGGCGACAAGTATCTGACTTATGATCTCGCTCTCCAGGCGCAGCCGCTCTCGTTCACGGCTATGTCACATTCCTATCTGCTGCTGCCCCTGCGTGGGAGCTACAGCGGGCCGGTCCAGGTCAAGGGGACCTCGCCGAATCTCCTCCTCAACACGACGCTCACCGGGCCGGCTGGAACTTTTTCGTACAACGGGCTCGTCGACGCGGATCCAGTAGCCTATGGCGCGCGCGGGAGGGCAACCACGACTGCGCTCGACCTCCGGACACTGCTGGAGAAGAAGACACTGCCCCACAGCCAGCTCACGGGATTGTACGATCTCGACGTTCGCGGCGAGAATTTCGCCACGCTCGCGGGCAGCGCTGTCGCATCGATCGAGAGATCCACGCTCGCCGGTCTCCGGGTCGATCCTTCTGTCGCGCGCCTTCGCTTCGCCAATGGTCTGGCGACGGTCGACACGCTGGCGCTCAACGCCGCCGGTCTGCGCGCCCGTGCGTCAGGAACTTTCGGTCTCACCGGCGCGCACACGGGCACCCTCAAATTCATCGCGGTGATGGATTCGCTATCGCGGCTCCGCGCTTTGGCGCCAAGTCTGGCGAACAACGCGACACTGGACTCGCTGCGGGGGAGCGCCGAGCTCTCCGGTGAGCTGACGGGAAGCGCCGAGCATCTCTCGCTCAACGGAATCATTCACGCGAATGATGTGCGGCTCGGCAGACGCAGTGTCGAGAGCGTGCGCGGAACGGTCATTCTCGCCGACGTGACGAAGAATGTGACCGGCTCGCTAATATTTGGCGCCGACACCGTCGCGCTCGGGCCGATTGGATTCAACAGCATCAGAGCGCAGGTCGCGCTGGCATCACCGACTTCCGGGCACTTCAGCGCGTCGATGCTGAGCGAGCGGGGCGTGCAGACCGATCTGTCCGGGAACCTTACCCGGAGCAAAGACACGACGGTTCTGCGGCTCGATTCCGCGGCAGTCCTCGTCGACGCAGAGAACCGCTATCGTCTCGAATTCCCGAGCCGGATTGTGTTCTCCAAGGGATTCCTATCACTGGATTCGCTGCTCCTTCAGCACAGCAGCCGCGCCAAGCTGATCGTCCAGAACGTTCATCTCAACGGCGACTCGATCCGCGGTCACATCCGAACAGACAGCGTCGACATGCGGCTCTTCCGCGCATTCGTGCCTGGCCTCGTGGACGCGCACGGCGCAATCGTCGCGGACGTCGATATCCGCGGCAGCATCAAACAGCCGAGGGTGTTCGGCCAGATATCGCTCGCCGATGGATCGGCCGCGTTCTCCAACCTCGGCACCAGCTTCAATCACATCAAGGCGGATATCGCGCTTTCCGGCGACACCGTTCACATCAAGCAACTCTCTGCAGATACGTTCAAGGATCGGCGCGGCTCGGTGAGGGTCGAAGGCACGGTGAGCTTTGAGCACTACGACAATCCGTCGTTCTCGCTCGTCGCCAACGCCTCCAACTTCCACGCGATCGACAAGCCGGGCTTGGCTTCGCTCGACATCTCCACCACGTCGCCGGTGACGCTCTCCGGCTCGACTCTGGACGCGGTGTTGCGTGGAACGGTCCGGGTCGAGCGCGGATCGATTTACATCCCGGAAGTCGTGAAGAAGCAGATCATCGACCTCAATGATCCCGAATTCCAGAGTGTTGTCGACACGCTGCTTTCGCAGAATCGCGAAGTGATGCCGCGCGCGCCGAAGGCGGTGGCGCGAAACCTCAGGCTGGAGAATGTCGCCGTCGACATCGGGCCCGATGTCTGGCTGCGGTCATCCGAAGCCAACATCAAGCTGGGCGGCTCGCTCAACGTGACGCTGGCGCCGCAGAACCCCGGCGAGGCGCCACGTCTCGCGCTCGAAGGGCAGCTCAGCGCCGACAAGGGAACATACCGTCTGAACATCGTCGATCCCTTCATCCAGCCGACCTTCGATGTGCAAAGCGGAAGACTGCAATTCTTCGGAACCTCGGATCTCAATCCGTCGCTCGACATTCGCGCGATCCACACTGTGCGCCAGCCGCGAAATCAAAGCGCGAATGGCCGCGACGTCAGAGTGGAGGTGGACATAACGGGCACGCTGTCGCGACCCCAGCTCGCCCTCAGGAATCCCGACAATCTTCCGTTGTCGGAAAGCGATTTGCTCAGCTACCTGGTCACAGGCGAGCCGGCTATCGGTCTCGACACCCGAACGCAGGTGGCTGGACTCGGAGTACGCGCGATCGCAAATATCTTCACCAACGCGATTCCGAGGAACGTCGTGGACATCGTCGAGCTGCAAACGGCGACACCGGGCGCCGATCAGACGTCGCAGAGCGTCAGCAATCCCTCCTATTACAGCCTGCTCAACACGCGCGCGATTCTCGGCAAGCAGCTTGGCAGCAGATGGTTCCTCGGCCTCAGCACCGGCTTGTGCTTCGTCAACCCCAGTGCGTTCAAGGAGAACCTGGGTCTACAGCTGGAATACAGAATCAGCCCGGTGTACAGTGCGCAGGCAGCGATCGAACCCGGATCGAGCAACAGCAAGTGCAACCCTCAGGGAACATCACAAACACTCCCAGTGAACCAGACCCCGTCGCAGCTGGGCTTCGACCTTTTTCGCAACTGGCGTTTCTAAATCGTTGCTGAGTCGTCACTTAACAAATTAGATTGGCCCTCATGAGCTTTAGCCCGCACGTCTGATGTCCAAGAATCTGCGCGAAAGAGATCTGATGATGTGCCGCTCCTGCGGTAACGAGGAGCGCGCTTCCGAAGGCTATCCCTGTGCGGACTGCGGAACTTTCGTCTGCATCATCTGCAACTTTCGCGGAGTCACGCTCTGCAGGTCATGCAACGCGAAAAGGCCGGAACCTCCGATGACTCCAACCAAGACGGGAAAGATGGACTGGCCCGAGCATTGAGCGAAAGCGTTACGGCGATCGCAGCGATCGCTCCGATGCTGTGCGAGCCCGATGTAAGAACGACACAGGTATCACAGCTCCTTCACGGCCACATCGCACAGGTCGTCGAGCGCAACGGATTGTGGCTGAATGTGGAGGGAGCAGATTCGTATCCGGGTTGGGTGCATCAGGGATACGTCGTGACGGTGCCGGAGCCGGTCCCTCCGCTCTCCGAGACCGGGTGGAACGATCCCCGCCCACTCTCACTGGGCTGCACCGTACGGGACGACCACGGCGCGACGCGCAAGCTTCCGCTCGGCGCGCTGATCACGGCAGGGCAGGAACGCTTTGGTGGCCTCGCGATGACACTCGAGGACAGGCGGAAAAGCTTTCCTCCCGCCGCGGACTCGATCACGGCCTCGGCTATGACCTTCTTCGAGGGAACGTCGTACGAATGGGGCGGGGTTACGCCATGGGGCTGCGACTGCTCCGGGCTCGTCTCGAGCTCTTTCCAGCTCCACGGTGTGAACGTTCCGCGCGACGCCTGGATGCAGGCGATGAGCGGCGAGGCGGTTGCCTCAATGCGAGACCTGCGTGCGGCCGACCTTCTCTTCTTTTCCGACGAGCCCGATGGCAAGATCACCCACGTGGCGATCTCGCTCGGAGGGATGCGGGTCGTGCACCTCGCGCTCGGGCGCGGCGGTCACGCCGTCGACGATCTCGAAAGTGGGGATGAGTACACCGACCTCTTGTTGAAACGATTTCGGTTCGCGCGAAGGATTCTCTTGTAGGGCTAACCGCAAAAGAAGACTACCTGCTGAGGGCTTTCGGCGATCCGGCCTGCGGCTGGGGGCGATGCCTCAAAAACGTCGAGTGCAGCCCGTAGCCGTCGGCCGGCCCGCTCCCCAGCACTTAGCAGGTAGTCTTCAGTTGCAGTTTAATGTCATCACGACACCAGCCCATTCGGCGTGCCGGCGACCATCGTCGGTTGATTGGCGTTCACGAGCAGGCGAGCCGAGGCGGTGAGCGCGCCATCGAGGGTGACCTGCATCGTGTACTGGCCGGTGACGTTGAGCGGCAGGTCGACGACGGCGATTATCGGCAGGTCAACCTCGAATACCGGGTTCGGTGACGGGGCCACGGTCATCTCGCCGGACGAGGACCAGAGCTCCTCCTCGAAGGGGCTCAGCCAGCGGAAGGTTAGCTTGTGTTGGCCCATGTCGTCGCCGTTGGCCTTCAGCCGGACGACGAAGTGAGTGCGCGGATGAATGGTTGGGAGTCCCGCCACCTGCACCGCGTCGAAGACGCCGAGGATGTTGAGCTTTCCCTCCTGAGAGAGATTGGCGGCGTCGGCGAAGACGGCGAACGAGATGTGCATGATTCAAAGTAGCCGCGCCGCGCCTGCCCCGGCTAGCTTTCGGCGATGACTGACTCGGCACACGCACGGCGTTCGCGATGACAGATTCGGCTGCGCATCCATCGTTCGGCGTCACCGACATCCTCCTGTTCACTATGGCCGTGATCTGGGGGATCAACTTCGTCGTGGTGAAGTACGCCACGAAGGTCTTCAATCCCGTCGCGTTCACTGGACTGCGCGTCGGAGCAGCAGCGCTCTTTCTCCTTCTGCTCGCGCTCGCGCGCGGCCGTATCTCGCTGCCACGTCGTGATGTGATGAGACTGCTCATGCTCGGCGTCCTGGGCAACGGACTCTACCAGCTCTTCTTCGTCCACGGCGTGGCGCGCACGCGAGCCGGCAATGCTGCGCTGATCGTTGCCGCGGCGCCGGCTTTCATCGCGCTGTTCGCGCGAGTGCGCGGCCTGGAGCGTGTGAAGCGGTTGACGCTCTTCGGCATCGCGCTATCGGTGCTCGGTGTCGGACTCGTGATTGCCGGAAGCGCCAGGCGGTCGAACGGCGAAGTGACGCTGCTCGGATCGATGCTGGTCTTCTTCGGAGTAATCTGCTGGAGCGTGTACACGATCATGCTGCAGCCCTATAGCAAGCGCATCGATGTCATAAGGCTTTCGGCGGTTACTATGGTTGGAGGGGCAGTGCCGCTGCTGATTGCCTCGAGCCCCGCCTTGATCGCCACAGACTGGTCGGCGGTAGGCCGAGGTGGGTGGCTCGCCCTGTTTTACTCGAGCGTGATCTCAATGGGCGTCGCCTACTTCTTCTGGTACCGCGGACTGCGCGTGCTCGGTGCCACCCGCACCGCGGTTTACGCGAATCTCCAGCCGATCATCGCGCTGGCAGTTGCGTGGGCGTTCCTCGGCGAGATACCAACGATCTTTCAGGGCGTGGGAGCCGCCACGATCGTAGCGGGAGTCTTCCTGACCAGAACATGAGACTTGTTCTCTTCGATATCGATGGGACGCTGTTGAACTCCGAGGGGCTCGGGCGCGCCTCGATGCAGCGCGCGCTAGCTGAGGTCTTTGGCTCGCCGGGAGATCCGTCGTACCGATACGACGGAAAAACCGACAAGCAGATCGTGCGCGATGTCATGCGGCTCGAGGGCCACTCGGACGAGCACATCGATTCGAGCATGGAGAAGCTGATCGCCTTGTATCTCGATGGGCTTCGAGTTGGCGCCGGGAGTGGAAAATTCAAGGTTCGTCCGCACGCCGGCGTTCCGGAGCTTCTCGACGCGCTCGAGGCCCGCGAGGATGTAGTGCTCGGATTGCTCACCGGCAACGTCGAGCCGGGGGCGAAAATGAAGTTGACCGCCGCCGGAATCGACCCCGGCCGGTTTCGGGTCAACGCGTTCGGATCGGACCACGAGCATCGTCCCCAGCTTCCGGCGATAGCGCAGCGGCGGGCGAGCGAAGTACTTGGTCTCGACATCGTCGGCGAGCGACTGGTCGTGATCGGAGACACGCCAGCCGACATCGAGTGCGGACGCTCCTTGGGCGCCAGGGCGATCGGCGTGGCGAGCGGTCACTACACGGTGAAGCAACTGGCCGCGCACGATCCTTACGCCGTCTTTCCATCGCTCGCGAATACTGAGCAAGTGGTGGAGACGATTCTGCATGCGTGAAGTCGAGCTGAAAGCAGTCGTCGATGATCTTCCGACCACGAGGAACCTGCTGGAGAAAGCTGGAGCCAGGCTGTCGTTCGAGGGGCGGTTGTCCGACCGCCGCTACGATGTGGAATCGCGCGAGCTCGCCGGCCGAGACGAGGTGCTGAGGGTGAGACGATACCACGCACCAGGCTTGTCGAAGACCTTCTTCGACTGGAAGGGCCCCACTGAAACACAAGACGTCTACAAAATTCGCGAAGAGGTGTCCACCCTTGTAGAAGATATCGAAGCCCTCAACAAGATCCTGGCGCGGCTCGGCTTCATGGTGACGATGGAGATCGACCGCGATATCGCCCAATACGAGCTCGCCGGCGCGACGATCCGGTTCGAGACCTATCCGCGGATGGATGTCCTGGTCGAGGTGGAGGGGCAGCCCGATTCCATCGACAACGCCATCGAAGCGCTAGGCCTGGCGCGCGGCAGGTTCAGCAGCGACCGGCTTGCAGGGTTCGTCGCGCGATTCGAGCAGCGTACCGGTGTAAGGGCCGCCGTCTGCGATCGGGAGCTGGAGGGAGATTACAGGTTTCGACCCGACGGGAGTCTGACCAGTTAGCTGAGAAAAAAAGATCTAACACGGATGCTTCGGATTGGGGCTGATCATTCGGGATCGCTCCTCTTGGCGTGAAGGCACGTAGGACCAGGGCAGGGATGATTTGGGAACGACCGCTCCGGATCTTCGGTTCGCCAAAAGAGACTCTCCCACGAAACAAAAAAGAAAAGGACCCTGGCGTGAGGAGCCATACTGCCACGAGGAGCGATCCGACGCATCCGTTCCAATCCGAAGCATCCGTATAAAGCTGTTGTCACTCCCCAGTTCCGCGCCGAGTAGTTTTGCGCCGGTATTCGCCTCCCGCCGATTGCTTCCCCCCGTTATCCAGATAGATTCACTCGGCAATGAATTGTCGATCTATGCGATGGATGGCTGTCTCAGTCCTATCGCTTGTGGCTACAGCCACTTTGCCCGCCCAGGAAAATCCGGCAAAACGTCTTTCCAGCATCGTTGGTGTCGCCGTCGAGGAGTACGCGAAGGCGGTGGACGAGGGCGGTAGGCTCATCTCAAAGGATGAGTTCGACGAGACGTACGGATTCCTCACCGATGCCAGACAGGTTGCCACACGACTTTCCGGCTACGATGCCGCGGCATCGAGAGCGATTCTCGACACACTCACCGCTGCGGTTGCCGGCAGGCAGCCGCCGGCCGTGGTACGGGAGGTCCACCGGCGCTTCGCCGCATCGCTCGGGACAGCCGGGGCGATGGATCTTCCCAAAGGTCCACTCGACACCGCCGCAGGTCACGCCCTCTTCTCGAGGAATTGCTCCTCATGCCACGGCATGACTGGAGCGGGTGACGGTCCGGCTGCGCACGCGCTGAGTACACCACCACCTGCGATTGGAGCAAGAAAGCTGACCCCCGAGCTAACCCCGACCCTCGCCTACAACGTGATCTCGGTTGGCGTGCGGGGGACGTCGATGCCGGCATTCGCCGCTTCACTCAGTCCGCAGCAGCGCTGGAATCTCATCAACTACATCTACTCGCTTCGCGGCGAGAAGCTGACCTTGCCGGCCCCGCAGGACGCGACCGCGATTCGCGGCGACACCGCATCACCAGCGATTCTGGCGCTGCTCGACAGCGCGCTCGATTTCGCGCGGAATGGCAGAATCGCCGAAGCCGGTGACCGCGCATTCGATGCCTACATCGCGTTCGAGCCGCTCGAGACACCGGCACGCGCGAAAAAACCGGGACTCATCGCGAACATGGAGCGTCACTTCGCCGACTTCAAGGGGGCGGTGAAGCGGAATGAAATTGCGAGTGCGAAGAGCTCGCGCGATGCGATCGCCGACGGACTGCCATCGGTCATCGAGCTCACCCAGCAGCCATCGACTAGCTGGGAAGCATTTTTCCAGTCCTTCCTGATCATCCTGCGCGAAGGATTTGAGGCGATTCTGGTGATCGGCGCGGTGGTCGCGTTCCTGCTGAAGACCGGTCATCGCGAGCGTCTTCGTTCGATCTGGCTTGGAATCGTGCTTGGCCTCATGGCGAGTCTCGCTACCGCTGTCGTTCTGAAAACGCTGCTCGGCGCGATGCCCGCCAGCCGCGAGATAGTGGAAGCGACAACGATGCTGGTCGCCGTCGTGGTGCTGTTCTCGGTGAGCTACTGGCTGATCTCCAAGGTCGAGGCCGCCAAGTGGCAGAAGTTCATTCGCGAAAAGGTCTCATCGGCGCTCGACCACGGTGGCGGGAAGGCGCTCGCGCTCGTCGCCTTCCTCGCCGTCTATCGGGAGGGAGCCGAAACGGCGCTGTTCTACCAGGCCCTCTTCAACGAAGGGCCAAACGTCATGCTCCCTCTCGCGCTCGGAATCGTTGCCGGCTTTGCGGTGCTCGCGGTCATCTTCACACTCTTTTACCGCTACGGCGTCCGCATCCCGATGCGGCCCTTCTTCACGGTCACGAGCATTCTTCTCTACTACATGGCATTCGTGTTCATGGGGAAGGGAATTCGCGAGCTACAGGAGGGAAATATCCTGCGCATCACGGTGATTCCGGGTGGACCGCACGTGGATGCGATGGGCATATATCCGAGCGTCGAAACCCTCACCGCCCAGGCCATCCTGATCGCGCTGCTCGTTTTCGCGACGATCAAGACGTTCTGGCCGGCACACCAGCATGAAGGTGGTGCTGAGGCGTAGCATTTGCGCGATATCGTGTCATCAGGAATGGTGAAATGACGACCAGGCAGATACCGGATGCTGCTGAAGACCAGCACGGAATCCGACCGCGCGAGTATCGGCTCCCGGAATCGACCCGGCTCGGCGGAGTGCGGTTGCAGGTCGCCGACATCGAGAGGTCTGTTCTCTTCTACACGAGTGTTCTCGGCATGTGCGTGCTCCGCGGCAGCGCCGACTCGGCGGGTCTGGGTCCGCACGGCAAGGCCCGCGAGCTTATCCACCTCCAGCAGCTCACAAGCGCGCGTCCGGTCCCGCGGCGCGGGCTGCTCGGGCTCTATCATTTTGCCATCCTGCTGCCTGACCGGGCTTCACTCGGCCGCTTCGTCGCTCACTTGGCGGAGATCGGCGAGCGCGCCGGCATG
>JALYKQ010000088.1 GCA_030774675.1 Gemmatimonadota bacterium
CGAAAAAGCGCGTTGATCACGAGGACGCTGGCGCCCATGAGAGCGGTCATCGCATCCGGCGGGATCACCTTCGCGTCAGTGACGTACGCCAGCGCGCCGATACGATACGCAAACACTGAGACCGGTCCATGCGGCAGCGCGATCGGGAGTACGTCCACGTCGGCTACAGATACGCGCTGCCGATCAGCCAGCGGAAGGGCTCGCCCTTCTGGCTTCGATGTTCCGGGGAGAGCGCGTACACTGTCGTCGAAGATGTACGGGAATCGGCGGGCGAGGCGGGCCAGCGAGTCGGCCGGCCCGTACATGTCGAGCGGCGCGTCGCGCCGGTTGGAAATCGACCGTATGTCGTCCAACCCGTGCGTATGGTCGGCGTGGTCATGGGTGAAGAAAACCGCGTCCACGCGATCGATGCCCGCCGCGATGAGCTGAATTCGCAGCTCGGGCGGGGTGTCGATGAGCAGCCGCGCGCCCTGATCACTCTCCACCACCGCCCCGACACGGTTTCGCTTGTCACGTGGGTCAGGGGAATGACAGACGGCGCAGCCGCACCCGATCTGCGGCACACCGAAGCTGGTCCCGGTACCGAGAAAGGTGAGCTTCACGCGAACGATTTCATTCTGCCGGCGCGCTCATCAGATCGTTTCGACCTTCAGCAGATTCGTTGTGCCCGGCATGTCAAAGGGAACGCCGGCGGTCACGATGATTCTGTCGCCGGGCGCGGCCAGTTGGCGCTCCACCACCGCCTCCTTGGCCCGAATCATCATCTCGTCGTAAGTGTCGCAGTGCGGCACGAGCACCGGAATCACTCCCCATACGAGGGCCAGCTGCCGATACGTACGCGGCTGGTCGGTGAGGGCGAGGATCGAGACGCCCGGACGATACGACGCCACTATTCGTGCGGAAAAACCGCCCTTTGTGAGAACGACGACGAGAGGGGAGCTGAGCATGTCAACCGCCGCCGTTGTCGCAGCGGCGATCGCGACTTCGGTCGGGACCACGGGGACCGAAGTGTTGTGCTCCGACCGGGCGCGGATTTTCGGCGGGGGATGACGCTCCACGTGGGTGATGATCCGGCTCATCGCCTCCACCGCGAGGCGAGGATAGGCACCGGTCGCGGTTTCCGCCGACAACATGACCGCGTCCGTTCCATCGAGAATGGCGTTGGCGACGTCGCTCGCCTCGGCGCGTGTCGGTCGGGGATGCTCGATCATAGACTCCAGCATCTGCGTCGCCGTGATGACCGGCGTGCCTATTCGATTCGCAAGACCAATGATCCGTTTCTGGGCCCCGGGCACCTCCTCGAAGGGCAGCTCAACGCCGAGATCGCCGCGCGCAACCATAACTCCGTCCGCCGTCTCGAGTATGCTCTCGATGTTGGACAGCGCAATGTCCTTCTCGATCTTGGCGATAATCAGCAGATCCTTCGGCACCATCGCGCGGAGCTGTTCGATGTCCCGCGCCCGGCGGACAAAACTGAGGGCCAGATAATCCAGCGACTGTTCCACCGCAAAGCGGATGTCGGCTTCGTCCTTCTCGGTGATCGAAGGCGCCGACACCTGAACTCCCGGAAGGTTGAGCCCCTTGTGAGCATTGATCTCGCCGCCGTGCAGCACGCGTGTGCGAACCTTCGGTGCCGATACGTCGATCGCGATCAACTCGATGAGCCCATCGTCGATCAGAATCCGGTCGCCCGCATGGACGTCGTTCGTGAGTTGATCGTACGTGATCGGAATTTCTCCCGGAGCTTCCTCGCCCTCGTGAACGAGGATGATGTCCTCGCCCTGATTTACGGTGCGCGGCTCCGGGAGATCGCCGACGCGGATACGCGGACCCTGGAGGTCGCCGATGATCGCGATGGGGCGGTTCATCGATTCGGCCACCCGGCGCAGCAGCGCTATCATCTCGGCGTGCTGGTCGTGGGTCCCGTGCGAAAAGTTGAGGCGGGCTACGTTCATGCCCGCCTCAGCCAGCCCTCGCAGCGTCTCCTCTGTCGCACTCGCCGGCCCGAGTGTGCAGACGATCTTTGTGCGCGGTATCCAGGCGGAACTCACTTCGTCGAAGTGACCAGCGTGCTCATTTTCTTCGCGATTCCCGCAGTGAGAGAGTCGAACGACTTCTGGAAACTCGCCAGTCCTTCGGTCAGAAGAGTGTCAGTCACGTCCTTCATCGGGATGCCGACGGCTTCGATCTCTCGAATCACCCCTTCGGCCGAGCCGAGGCGCTTGTCCACCGTACGCTCGACAGTACCGTGATCGCGGAGAGCCTCGATGAGCTTTGGCGGCATCGTGTCGATCGTGTCCGGTCCGATCAGCTCCTCGGCGTACATCACGTCGCGATACTCCGGATTTTTCACGCTCGTGCTCGCCCACAGCGGCTGCTGAACACGCCCGCCCTTATCCGCCAGCGCTTTCCAGCGCGGCTCAGAGAACCGCCGGCTGAAAAGACGGTATGCCATCTTTGCATTGGCGATCGCCGCCCTGCCTTTGAGGAGACGAAAGCGATCGGCATCTCCGCCTTTAGCGGTCTTCATCATCGCGTCGAGCCGCTTGTCCACTTCGGTATCCACGCGGCTGACGAAGAAGCTCGCCACCGAAAAGATGCCGTCGATCGGCTGGCCCTCGGCGATGCGATCTTCGAGACCAGTCATGTAGGCGTCGATGACGCGGGCATGGGCGTCGAGCGAGAAGAGTAACGTGATGTTGACGTTTACTCCGCGCGAAGTGAGATCGCGGACGGCGCGAGCCCCTTCTTCGGTCCCCGGGACCTTCACCAGGACATTCGGGCGGTCCACAGTCTTCCAGAGGCGCAAGGCTTCCTCGACTGTCTGGCGGAAGTCGTGCGCCACACCCGGCGAGACCTCGATGGATACGTACCCATCGCCTCCACGCGTTGCCTGATACACGCCGCCGAACAGGTCGCAGGCGCGCTGGACGTCGGTCGTCTCGACAAGCTCGAAGAGCTGGTTCGGCGTCAATCCCGGATCTGCCGAGAGCAGTTGATCGTCGTAGATCAGGCCTTCGGCGAGCGCCTTCTCGAAAATGGTTGGATTGGACGTCATGCCCGTCAGCGCATCCTCGCGGATCCTCCGCTCGAGGTCGCCGTTGTGGAGCATGGTCCGGTCAATGTTGTCGAGCCAGATGGATTGGCCCTGGTCATGGAGCAGTTGCAAGCGATTCTTCGACATCGTTCCTCCGTTGATTCTCAATTTAGCGGCCGCGAGGGTCTCGTGCTGGCGCGCGAACGGCACCATGGTGATAACTTTCGCCATCCGCCCCCGGAGCCTCGCATTGCCCTACATGATGATCACCTGTCCCAGAACCGGGAAGCCCGTTTCGACCGGGCACTCGAACGACAGCAAATCCTTCGCGGGGATCAAGCCCGAGGGCAACAAGTCGCGATGCTCAGCTTGTGGAGGAACCCACATGTGGGACAAGAAGGACACGTGGGTGGCGGAGGAAGCGCCTGATCTCTCGCTGCTTCGAAGCGCGAGAAAGAAGCCTTAGCTGGTTGAAATCCGGCCCTCGACGATCCAAAAACTCGTTTGCGGCGTATTAATAGCATGCCCAAACATTTCAAAGTCTTCCTGATCACAGCTCTTGCGCTGGCAGCGTTGAGCGGAGCGCGCGTCGAAACAGCGTCCGCAGCTTCGCCGAGCGCTGTGGCGACATTCGCTGGCGGGTGCTTCTGGAGCATGGAACGGCCCTTCCAGCACGTTCCCGGCGTGATTTCCACTACTGTGGGCTACACTGGGGGCCGCACGGCCAATCCGTCGTATGAGGATGTCGGAACCCGCACCACGGGCCACGCCGAGTCGGTAGAGGTCGTCTACGACCCCACCAAGCTCACTTACGAGACGCTCCTCGAAGTGTACTGGCACAACATTGATCCGATTAC
>JALYKQ010000089.1 GCA_030774675.1 Gemmatimonadota bacterium
CGCCGAGGTCAGCCGGCGCGAGATCGAAATAGGAGCCGACGTCATGAGTGATCGTGGCCGGCTCCTCATCCGGCCGCGGTTTGAACATGAAGAACTCGGCCTCCATGCCCGCGTTCATCGTGTAGCCGAGCTTTGCGGCGCGGGCGATCATTTTTTTGAGGACTGCCCGAGGGTCTCCGGCGAAGGGCTTGCCGTCGGGCGTGTTGATGTCGCAGATCAGTCTCGCGACGCGGTTCTTCTCGTCACCCCACGGAAATATCTGGAAGGTGCCGAAGTCCGGCGCGAGGAGCATATCGGACTCCTCGATCCGTACGAATCCCTCAATCGATGATCCGTCGAACATGATGTCGCCCGCCAGCGCCTTCTCGAACTGCGAAGCTGGGATCTCCACATTCTTGTTGATTCCGAGAATGTCCGTGAATTGCAGTCTGAGGAAGCGCACGTTGTTGCTGGTAGCGAGGTCCAGAATGTCCTGCGCCGAAGCACCTGAGGTATCGGGAATCTGGGAGCGATGTCGCGGCATGACCGCAACCTATCCTCGATCGCGAGATTTTGCAATTTTGGCAGAAACATGAGCGTATTCCTTGCATATAACGGCTCGAAGAGCGAATTTGACCAATCAAGTGTGCATGTTTTGCAGTTTTTGACGCTAACAACCACAAGCGCAGATCCTATGACCGCCGCAGCCATTACCCCCCGCAAGGCACTTCTCAGTGAGATCACCACCCGCGAGCCCAGGGTGGCGCCCGGCTTCAATAAGGATGGAGTGCCCGGGCCGACCTCCCAGTACTTTGGCGTCAATATCCTGGGAGTGAGACAGCTTCGCGACAAACTTCCGAGAGAGGTCTTCGCCAGCCTCGCGGCCTCCATTCGACACGGGAAAAAACTCGATCGCGCCATCGCTCCTGTGGTCGCGCAAGTAATCAAGGAATGGGCGATCTCTCGCGGCGTCACCCACTTCACCCACTGGTTCCAGCCCCAAACGGGACTCACGGCAGAAAAGCACGACGCCTTCTTCGCGTTCGATGATGACCGTCAGCCGATGGAATCCTTTACCGGAGATCAGCTGATTCAGAGTGAGCCCGATGCATCGAGTTTTCCTTCCGGCGGACTTCGGGCAACCTGGGAAGCGCGCGGCTACACCGCATGGAACCCGGCCAGCCCGGTTTTTATAGTCGAATCGACCGGTGCTCGCACCCTTTGCATTCCATCTGTCTTCATCGGCTACAACGGAGAGGCGCTCGACGAGATGACCCCGCTGCTTCGCAGCTCGGATGTTCTCTCACAAAAATCGATCGCGCTCCTGGAGCTCCTCGGCGACAAGGGCGTGCAGCGCGTTTTCACGACCCTCGGCCCGGAACAGGAGTACTTCCTCATCGACCGGGCGCACTTTTCAATGCGCCCCGATCTAGTCATGGGGGGCCGCACACTTATGGGCGCTCCTCCGCCCCGCGGACAACAGCTCGAGGACCACTACTTCGGCGGAATCCCGGAGCGGATTCAAGGCTGCATCTCCGAAGCGGAGTTCGAGCTGTACAAGCTCGGAGTTCCCATCACTACCCGCCACAACGAAGTCGCACCATGCCAGTTCGAGATGGCGCCTTACTTCGAAGAGACCGATCTCGCCGTTGACCACAACATGCTCGTGATGGCGACCCTTCGCCGCGTTGCCCTTAGGCACGGTCTGCAGGCAGTGCTCCACGAGAAGCCGTTTGCCGGAATCAACGGGTCCGGAAAGCACTGCAACTGGTCGATGTCGGTGATCGCCGACTCATCGGACCTCGACGGTCTGAATCTCCTCAAGCCGGGAAAGACTCCTCACCAGAATATCCGGTTCCTCGCGTTTCTCGCCGCGGTCCTCAAAGCCGTTCACAAGCATTCGGGACTCCTCCGTGCCGGTATCGCCTCTTCCGGTAATGAGCATCGACTCGGCGCCAACGAAGCTCCGCCTGCCATCATCTCCGTCTTCATGGGTGACATGTTGACCCGCGTGATCGAGGAGATAGCCGCCGGAAAAGGCTCAGAGACGGCCGAGCAGGAGATGATCAAGCTCGGAGTCGCCAAGCTACCTGAGATTCAGCGCGACAACACCGACCGTAACCGTACATCGCCATTTGCCTTCACCGGCCAGAAGTTCGAGTTCCGGGCCGTCGGGTCGTCGGCGTCGATTGCATTCCCGGTTGCACTCCTCAACACGGCGGTTGCCGACGCTATCAGCGAGATCACCGACTCATTGCGGGAGACCCTGAAGAAGAACAAGTCGGTCGACGATGCGGTGCTCAAGGTAGTACGCGAGGTATTCAAGGAGACCGCGGCCGTCCGGTTCGAGGGGAACAACTACTCCGAGGATTGGGTGAAGGAGGCGAAGAAGCGTGGCCTTCCAAACCTCCGCCGCACGCCGGAAGCGTTGAAAGAGCTGGTGTCCAAGCAGTCGCGCGCTCTTCTCACCAAGCTCGGCGTCCTCACTAAGGAGGAGCTGGAGTCTCGCTATCACGTTCGCGTGGAGCGTTACGTGAAGGACATGCTCATCGAGCTCCACACCATGCGCGAAATGGTCGACACATTGGTGATTCCGGCCGCATACAGTTATCTCAGTCAGCTCTCCGATTCCGCCGCCCAGTCCAAGACAGCGGGCATCGCCGTGATCCCGCAGGTGACGACCGCAAATCAGGTTGGTGAGCTCGTGCAGGAGCTCCAGGAATTCAGGGAGGATCTGAGCGATGTCATCGCGCGCGCCGAGGCGATGCACGAAGACCCGGCAGGACAGGCAGACCTGCTTACCTCCGAAGGAGCCGATACGATGGCCGAGGTGAGAAAGGTGTGCGACGCGCTGGAGCTGTGCGTCGCCGACGATTGCTGGCCGCTGCCAAAGTACCGCGAGATGCTCTTTCCGGTTTAACTACAACCGCAACTGAAGACTACCTGCTCGGTGCTATAGGCGGGCCAGCTGCCGGCTATGGGCTTGGTCTTGGGGTGATTGGGCTGGCCCGCAGCCGCGAGCTGGCCCGCTGAACGCCCTTCGCAGGTAGTCTTCAGTTGCAGCTCGATAGCGAGTTTGCTCGATGCGTAGACTCCAGAGCCTGAGTAATTTGAGCAGATGGTCTCGCCCTCCTCTGCATCTGATTCTGAAACAAAGACAACCTGTCTGTCTTGTGGCGCGACAGCGACCGGCCGTTACTGCGCGTCTTGTGGCGCTCCACTGGCAGGTGCCCGATGTGCATCGTGCTCGGCTGAGCTGAGTCCTGGCGCCAGGTTCTGTCACCGCTGTGGTACTGTCGTAGGACCCGCCAGCGGTTCGGTTCGGGTGTCAAGAACCAATGCACTGCCTTGGGCTGTTGCTGCACTCGCATTCCTCGCGCTTTTCGCGATGGCCGCGGGTCGCGGGTTCAATGCCCGTCGCGGTAGTACAATCGACGCCTCGCAGAACGCGCTGCCGCAGGCGGGACTCGACGACCGTCCCCTCAGCC
>JALYKQ010000090.1 GCA_030774675.1 Gemmatimonadota bacterium
GTCCGGCGCATCACGCTTCCTCTGCCACTCGCCCTTCGAAGCATCAACGCCTACCTGATCGAAGGCTCCTCCGGCTATGCGCTCGTCGACACGGGCATGCACACGAAGGAAGCGGAGGCCGCGCTTCGCGCCGCGCTTACCGACGCCGGGGTCGCGATGGAAGACGTGCAACGCGTGTTCGTCACCCACCTTCATCCCGATCACATCGGCATGGCGGGAACGTTCGAGCGCGCCGGCGCTGAGATCGTGATGCATGGGCCCGAACTTGAGAACGCTGGGCGCATGTGGTCCCGCGATCACTCGATGATCGATGAGACGTACGCCTGGTTCGAGCGCCACGGGATGCCGGCCGCCGTCGACCAGGGAATGCGCGAGTCGTGGCTCGAGATCGGCCGAGCCGTGGATGAAATCGAGGACGTGACCGCTGCGCGCGACGGCGAGGAGCTCGACCTGGGTGGCCGGCTCGCTCGCCTCAAGTGGACGCCGGGTCACACCGACTATCACGCGGTCCTGGTGGACGAGCCGGAGCGCATTCTGTTCTCCGGCGATCACGTCCTGCCGCGGATCACGTCGAACGTCGGGCTCTACCCGTACTCACGCGATGACCCGCTCGGTGACTTTCTCGATGCGCTCAGATCGGTGCGCACCCTGCCGGTCACGCGCGTGCTTCCCGCGCACGGCGATCCGTTCGATGATCTTCCGGGCCGCGTCGACCAGATCCTCGCGCACCACGAGGACCGACTTCGCGCGACGCTCGAGGCGATCGGTGAAGGCGAACGCGACGCGTATGCCGTTTGCCGCACGCTCTTTCCGGTACTCCGCTCGCCGCACGAGGAGCGGTTCGCGCTGGCTGAGACACTCGCGCACCTTCGTTATCTCGAGCGACGCGGGAAAGTGCACGAAATCAGCGGCGCACCTGCCAGGTGGCGCACTTAGGTCCACACTGCCGGCGTGCGCCAGATCACCGGGCCGTTGTTCGCCGTCATCGTCGTCGCCGCATGCAACGGTGGTGCTGTGACTCCGTCAGCAACACCCACTTCGGCCGCGGCATCGCCCAGCGCGAGTCCATCGAGTCCTCCGAGTCCTACTCCCGTTGCGGTCTCCGATCCCACCGCGAAAGGCATGACAAGGGCGACTCTCGCGACAGAGGGGTTTGCGGCCAGGCAGCATGCGCAGCCGGTCCTTGGCGTGTGGCAGACGACCAGCTTGGCTCCCGGCGGATCGTTCGTGCATCCG
This sequence comes from Gemmatimonadota bacterium, assembly GCA_030774675.1. Lineage (GTDB taxonomy): Bacteria > Gemmatimonadota > Gemmatimonadetes > Gemmatimonadales > Gemmatimonadaceae > UBA4720. The sequence continues at coordinate 1,237 of JALYKQ010000090.1, forward strand.
CAGACGATCCCGGCGATCGGGTACGTCGCGGAAGGCACCGTGCGATGGACGACGCCGAGCGGTGTTATCGATCTGAAAGCCGGTGAAGCCGCCGGGCTGCCGCAGCTCCCAGTCACCGAGACGAATCCAGGGAGTGCGGCGAGTTTCTGGTATGCCTTCGCGATCGCAGAGACCCTACTCGAGTCGGCGACCCTTGCCGCGATGCGCCGACTCGCCGTTGGCCCGCGGTTGCCGCTTCCGCAGCCCGACGGCTCGTACACGATCCGGCTCGATCTGATAACGCTCGAAGGCGGCGGGCGCACGGCGTCGCAGTCGCACGGCGGGGCCGAGATGATCTTCGTTCTCGATGGCCAGATCGAGGTTCGTAGGGCCGGCGACTCGCACGACTTCCGCGGACCCAAGGACGGTACCGGCGTCGCGCCGGGCGCAGCGGTGCAAGTTCTGAATCGCACATCGACGCCCGCGCGAATTCTCGAGTTCTTCTACACGCCAGACGCGCTCATGTTCGAGACGACGCTCACGACTACGCCGTAGCGGATCGGCTGGACCCGTTGTCGCGGTCCGCCAGGGTCCCTCTTGACACGACGCGAACAAGTGTTCTAACTCCAAAATGTGGAAAGCAGACGCGATCAGCGCCCGTACAACGTCGCGTACTACGCAGCCAATCGCGAGAAAGAAATCGAGCGCGTTCGTGTCCGGCAGGCCGCGACGCTCGAGTTCTTACGAGATTCGCGGCGGCGGCCCTGTCAAGACTGTGGAGGGACGTTCCCACCGTGGGTCATGGACTTCGACCACCGTGACCATGCCAACAAGTCCTTCAACCTCATGAGCGGTCGGGCGATGCTGATGTCGCGATCCCGCCTCATCGCGGAAATTGCGAAGTGCGACATCGTGTGCGCGAACTGTCACGCGGCGCGGACATACCGATGGCTGCTCAAGCGCGAGAAGCCCGTTCCGGGGATATCGCGCCGTCTCGACGAGCAGCGACGGCGCTGGAGGGCGCAGGCGAAGTTATTGGAAGAGCTCCGAAACGTTCCCTGCGCGGATTGCGGTGTCAGCTACCCCTCGTACGTGATGCAGTTCGATCATCGAGACCCGTCCCAGAAGAACTACACGGTGACTCGAATGATTGGTCGGGCAGGGCGTGCGAAGATCCTTGAGGAAGCCGCAAAGTGCGATATCGTTTGTGCGAACTGTCACCGCGATCGAACGTACCGAAGGCGTACATCTAGCGCGGGTGTGTTGTAGCGGCTTGCAAGCGACCCTTCCAAGGTTGAAGTGCGGGTTCGACT
>JALYKQ010000091.1 GCA_030774675.1 Gemmatimonadota bacterium
GTTGCCACCGGTGCGCCGTACGCACCGCCGCGTCCGGTCGCGTCGGCGGCGCCAGGGGCTGGCACCGCCCCGCCGCGCCGAGAGGATCGCGGCACCGGCCGGGGCGAAGAGCGTGGCGCTCGGCGAGGCAAGAAGGGTAAGCGTGGTGTCGATCAGGAAGCAGTATCGGCGAACATTGGCAAGACTATGGCGTCGATGCGCGGACCCATCCGTCGTGGTGGTGCCCGCCGCGCTGAAGACGGCACCTATCGCGAGGAGCAGGCCGCCCAGCGGCAGGCAGAGGTGGAGCGCGAGAAGAAGACCGTCCGCGTCAACGAGTTCATCACCGTCAGTGAGCTGGCGCAGATCCTCAAGACCCCGGCGGTTCAGATCGTCGGATTCGCGTTCAAGAACCTCGGCCTTATGGTCACGATTAATCAACGACTGGACTTCGATCAGATCGAGCTGATCGCGGGGGAATTCGGCTTCCAGGCCGTCAAGGAAGAGGAGTACGCCGCGGATCTGAAGACCGCCGCGGTCGCGGATGATACCGCCGAGCAGCTTGAGCCGCGTCCGCCGGTTGTGACCATCATGGGTCACGTAGACCATGGGAAGACCTCGCTGCTCGACTATATCCGCAAGTCGAACGTCGTCGCTGGCGAGTCGGGCGGTATCACCCAGCACATCGGCGCATACCACGTCGATCTGCCCGGTGGAAAATCGATCACATTCCTGGATACGCCGGGTCACGAAGCGTTCACGGCCATGCGCGCGCGTGGTGCGCAGGTCACCGATATCGTGGTCCTCGTCGTCGCGTCGGACGACCAGGTGATGCCGCAGACGATCGAAGCGATCTCGCACGCCAAGAACGCAGGTGTACCGATGATCGTGGCGATCAACAAGATCGACGTGCCCGGCGCAAACCCCATGAAGGTGAAACAGGATCTGCTTCAACACGGGGTCGTGCTCGAGGAGTTCGGCGGCACGGTGCTCTCGAGCGAAGTTTCAGCCAAGAAGGGAACGAACATAGATTCGCTTCTCGACCAGATTCTCCTGCAGGCGGAGATCCTGGACCTCAGGGCGAATCCCAACAGGAGCGCCACTGGCGCAGTGATCGAAGCCCAGCTCGATCCGGGCAAGGGACCGGTGGCGACGATGCTCGTCAGCAACGGTACGCTCCACGTCGGCGACGATTTCATCTGCGGCATGTACTCGGGGCGCGTGAGAGCGCTGCTCGACGAGCGTGGACGAAACGTGAAGGACGCCGGCCCGGCGATCCCCGTTCAGATTCTCGGAATCGGCGGCGTGCCGATGGCGGGCGATCAGTTCGTGGTGGTCGAGGACGCCATGGAATCGCGGGAGATCGCGCAGCGGCGTCAGCGTCTCGATCGTGAAGCGAAGAGCCGTCGCACTGCCAAAGGTGTGGTCTCTCTCGAAGACTTCATGTCGCAGACGGCGCCGGGACAGAAGCGTACTCTCCGCATCGTCATCAAAGCCGATCAGGGCGGGCCGGCCGAGGCACTCGCCGATTCCCTCGGCCAGCTGTCGAACGACGAGGTCTCGGTGGACGTCATCCACCGTGGCGTCGGAGCGATCACCGAGAGCGACATTCTTCTCGCCCGCGCGTCGGGCGCGATCATCGTCGGCTTCCACGTGCGTCCGGACAACAACGCCCGTGCCGCCGCCGAGCGCGAGGGTGTGGACATCAAGTTGTACAAGATCATCTATGAAGCGGTTGAAGACGTTCGCGCGGCGCTGGAAGGAATGCTGCGGCCGGAGGAGCGCGAGACCGTCCTCGGCGAGGCGGAAGTGCGCGAGCTGTTCAAGGTGCCGCGCATGGGCGTGATCGCCGGCTGCTCGGTCCGGAACGGCGTCATCAACCGTCAGGGCCGCGTTCGCGTCATGCGGGACAGTGTGGAGATCTACGACGGAAACATCTCCTCTCTCCGCCGCTTCAAGGACGACGTGAAAGAGGTCCGCGAAGGATTTGAATGCGGTATCGGCGTGGAGAATTTTAACGATATCAAGGTTGGCGATGTGCTCGAATGCTATCGGAAGGAGCAGGTTGCCCGAACCCTGACTTCAGCGGCTGGGGCTTCTGCGTAACACCCGTCGAGCGGACCGCGTCGCCGAAGCGATCCGCGTCGAGGTAGCCACCTTCCTCACAGAATCGGCCAAAGACCCGCGCATTGTGGGGTTTGTAACCGTCACTGGCGCCGAGGTAAGTCCCGATCTGCGCCACGCGCGAGTCTACGTGAGCGTGCTCGGAAGCGATTCCGAGAAGCAGGCCACCTTCGACGGTTTGGACAGCGTTGCATCCCACCTTCGCTCCCGCGTCGCGCGGGAGCTCCAGCTGCGCGTTGCTCCGGAGATCCAGTTCAAGGAAGACGACACCATCGCTCGCGCGGCTCGTATCGAGTCGTTGCTCGCGGACGTCAAGCGGCAGGACTCCACCTCGGCGCGTGGACGAGACGAAGACTGATCGCTCGGCCCAGGACCGCTCGCCAATCCAGGGATTGCTCCTCGTCGACAAGCCCGGCGGCATGACGTCGCACGACGTCGTTCAGCACGTCAGGCGAATCTACGGTGAGCGCAGCATTGGACATCTCGGGACGCTTGACCCCTTTGCGACGGGGCTGCTGGTTCTTCTCATCGGACGCGCGACGAGACTCGCCACCTTTCTCGACACCGAGCCTAAGGTCTACGACGCGGAGATCAGATTCGGGACGGAGACGGACACTGACGATCTGACTGGAACGGTGATTCGCACCGCGGATCTGCCGCGCGAGAGCGACGTGCGGTCCGGCCTGGAAAAACTGACTGGGAAGATCTCGCAGGTCCCACCAGCCTATTCGGCCAAGAGTGTCGACGGAACGCGGGCATACGATGCGGCGCGGCGAGGGGAGCCGCTCGATCTCCCAGCGGTCGACGTTGTCGTGCACAGCTGGGACATCCGGGAGCTGCATAGAGACACGCTGTCGGCCGTCATCACCTGCAGCAGCGGAACCTACATCCGCGCTCTCGCACGCGACCTCGGCCGCCTTGCCTCGTCGGCCGCACATCTGAGCTCACTGCGTCGGACGCGTGTCGGGGAGTTCGACGTCCGCAACGCTGCCACGCTCGAGACTCTCAGCGCTGAACCAGCGCGAGTACGACCGCTGCGAGTCGTCGCCGATGCATAGTCGAGTCGATCCCTCCGACGAGTCTGGCCTTCCTCCTTACGTCAAGGGGGCAGTGATAACTGTTGGAACGTTCGACGGCGTGCATCGCGGTCACCGCGACGTTGTCGAGCGCCTTGTCGCCAGATCGCGATCGCTCAAGATTCCGAGCGTCCTCCTCACGTTCGAGCCCCACCCGCTGGAGATCGTGAATCCCGCCGCCGCTCCGCAACTTCTCACGACCTACTATGAGAAGCTCGAAGTGCTGGCGGAGACAGGGATCGACTATGTCGCGGTCCTGCCATTTACGCCGGAGCTTGCCGCGTTCTCAGCCGAGGACTTCGTCGAGCTCGTCCTCCGCCGCCGGTTTCGGTTGCGCGAGCTACTGATCGGCTACGACCACGGTTTCGGACGCCAGCGGGCAGGGAACGTTGACGTTTTGCGCACGCTTGGAGAGCGCGACGGGTTCCAGGTGGAGGTGGTCGATGCTGTGGCGACTCCCGATGGGCATTCCGTATCGTCGACGTCAATCCGGCGGGCGGTCGCCGGCGGTGACCTGGAGCGCGCGTCTGCTGGCCTGGGCCGCCCGTACTCCCTCAGCGGTCGCGTCATCGAAGGCTCCCAGCGCGGACGCACCATTGGTTTTCCGACCTTGAATCTTGGACCCCCACCGCCAAGGAAGCTTCTGCCGCCCGAAGGTGTATACGCTGTAAAGGTGCAGACGCCGAAGGGGCCGGTCGGTGGAATGATGAACCTCGGACCGCGTCCTACGTTCGGCGACGCCGCGACTTCTCTCGAGGCCCACCTCTTCGACAGCAATGGAGATTTCTACGGAGCGGACGTCCGGATCGATTTCATCAAGCAGCTTCGCGAGACGCGCAAGTTTGCGTCGGCGGAGCAGCTCAAGCAACAGCTCCATCACGACGAGCGCGACGCCAGAAATGCGTTGACTCTCTTCTAGCTTCCCGGTAACCTTACAGGCTGGTCTCCAAGTGCACCCTTTTCCCGTGTTGGCAGCATGAGTCTGAAATGGCGCATCGCCATCATTCTTGGTTTAGTCACAGCGTCCTTTTGGACGCTGTTTCCGCGCACGGTGGTCGAGCGCGTCAAGCGCAACGGCGAGTTCGTCTATGACACCGTCAGGCGCGTTCCCCTCAAGCGTGGGCTCGATCTTCAGGGTGGGATGCACCTCGCCCTCGAGGTCGACGAGTCCAAAGGTGTGGTTGTCGACAAGAGCAAGGCCATCGACAATGCTCTCAAGGTTGTTCGAAACCGCATCGACGAGTTCGGGGTCTCCGAGCCGGTGGTCCAGAAGGCCGGCAATGACCGGATCATCGTCGAGCTTCCCGGCATCGACGATCCCCGCCGCGCCCAGGATGTCGTGCAAAAATCTGCATTCCTCGAGTTCCAGATCACCGACAAAACCCAGTCGCTCGAGAAATCGCTTCCGCGGCTGGACGCGCTGCTGAAGGGCAAGACTGTAGCCGTCGCAACACCGGGCGCAAAGAAGGACACGACTACTTCCGCTGCCGGTCTCCAATCGCTGTTCACCGCCGACACAACGAAGAAGGCAGACAGTACCAAGGCCGACAGTGCGGCAGCCGCAGGAACGGTCGGGGGGCCCGGGACGTTCTCTAAGCTGGTGCAGCAAGGTCGGATGCCGGGCGAGTACTACGTAGCACAGACCGATGTCGGAACGGTGACGCAGTATCTCGGGATGCCAGAAGTTGCCGCGGCAATGCCGCCGGGGAAAGTCCTCCGCTGGAGCAGCGACACGGTCTCGCTCGGCGGCCGCATCTATCGCGGGCTGTACGTTCTCGACGCCAAGCCGATCATCACCGGTGAGTTCCTCACCGACGCGAAGCCGAACACGTCGCCGACGGAGGGAAACCTCGTACAGTTCACGATGAACAACGAAGGGGCGCGCCGCTTCCGCACCGAGACGGGACGCCACATCAAGGATTACATGGCGATCGTCCTCGATCAGCGAGTGATGGGTCAGCCGCCGGTGATTCAAAGCGCAATCGGCGCGAACGGACAGATCACAATGGGCGGCAAGGGTCTTCAGGCGGCGCAGGATTTGGCGCTGGTGCTCCGCGCCGGCTCACTGCCTGTCCCGCTCAAGGTTGTCGACGTGGTCCAGATCGGCGCGAGCCTCGGCCAGGATTCGATCCACAAAGCCATCACTGCCGGCGTCATCGCCGTCGGCCTCGTCATCGTCATCATGCTCGGGTACTACCGCTTTTCGGGTGCGCTCGCTGTGGCCGCGCTCGTGCTTTACATCCTCTATACGCTGGCGGCACTCGCCGGATTCCAGGCGGTGCTCACGCTGCCGGGTCTCGCCGGCTTCGTGCTCTCGATCGGTATAGCGGTCGACGCCAACGTCCTGATCTTCGAGCGAATACGCGAGGAGCTTGCCCACGGCAAGACCGTCCGTACCGCGATCGATGAAGGATTCCGTCACGCCATGAGCGCGATCGTCGACTCGAACGTCTCCACCGCGCTCACGGCAGCGGTTCTCTACCAGTACGGCACCGGCCCCGTTCGCGGCTTTGCCGTCACGCTTCTCGCCGGTATCGCGGCGTCGATGATCACGTCGATCTTCGTCGTCCGTACCTTCTACATGCTGTGGCTCGATCGCTCGCGCGACGTCCAGCAGTCACTGAGCATTTGATGCTTCGAATTCTTCACGACACCAACTACGACTTCATTCGCTGGTGGAAAGTGATGGCGGCGATCACGATCGCCTTCATCCTGCTCGGTCTCGGCTCTCTCGCGATCAAGCCCCCCAACTACAGCATCGAATTCACCGGCGGCACGCTCATGCAGCTCGAGTTCACCCAGCCGCCGGATGTCGGCGTGATTCGCTCGACGCTCGACGACGCGGCGGTCCATGGTGCTGAGATCCAGCAGTTCGGGACCAACCGCGAGTTTACCGTGCGGGCACAGGATCCGAGCGCCGTGGCGACGCAGTCGAAAGGGGCGGAGAGCATCGCCGTCACGATCGAAAGGGTATTGAAGGCCAAGTTCGGCGAGAACAACCTGAAGGTGATGCGCACCGAAGGTGTCGGACCCCGCGTCGGGCAGGAGCTTCGCCGCGGAGCTATCATCGCGATCCTGCTTTCGTTTCTCATTACGCTGGTCTACCTCTCGATCCGATTCGAGTGGCGGTTCGCGACAGCAGCCGTCATCGCGACCAGTCACGACGTCTTTACGACGATTGCGTTCCTCAAGCTGATGCACCTCGAGATATCGCTGACGGTTGTGGCTGGACTGCTGACCGTGCTCGGCTATTCTCTGAACGACACGATCATCATCTTCGACCGCGTCCGCGAAAACCTGCGGAAGGGCAGAAAGGAAACGCTCTACGAGACGCTCAACCGCTCCATCAATGAGACCCTGCCGCGGTCGATCCTCACGCACGCCACCGTTCTCGCCGCGACTCTATCTCTGCTCTTTTTTGCCGGCGAGGTGATTCGACCATTCGCCTGGGTAATGGCGTTCGGTATCATCACCGGAACGTTCAGCTCGATTTACGTAGCCGCTCCGGTGCTCCTCTGGATCGAACGCAAATGGCCTCGCAAGACGGCCGCACGTCAATCTTCATCGACAGCCACGCCCACCTCGCAGAAGCGGCGTTCGACGGCGACCGCGACGCGGTAATCTCCCGCGCCCGCGATGCGGGCGCGGCGGCTATCGTCTGCATCGGAGAGTCGCTCAAGGCGGCATCGCGCGCAGCTGAATTCGCGACGCGGTATCCGGGTTTTGTCTTCTCCACCGCGGGAATCCATCCCCACGACGCGGCCGCCTTTGACGAGTCACGCGACATTCCAAGGCTTCGAGAGCTCCTTGGCTCCGCGGTCGCGGTCGGCGAGTGCGGGCTCGACTACCACTACGACAACTCGCCGCGCCAGGCGCAGCGCGCGGCGTTCTCTGCCCAGATCGCTCTCGCCGCCGAGATGGACCGGCCCGTGGTGGTTCACACCCGGGAAGCGGAGGACGACACGAAGCTGCTCCTTGACGAGGCCCGGAGCGCTCGGGTCGTCGGTGTGCTGCACTGCTACACCGGCTCCCATGCGCTGGCCGAGCTGGCTCTCGCTGCCGGTTGGTACGTGTCGTTCAGTGGCATGGTCACTTTCAAAAAGTGGATCGACGACGACCTCCTCCGCCTCGTGCCGCGCGATCGGCTGCTGGTGGAGTCCGACTCCCCATATCTGGCGCCGGTGCCGTTCAGGGGAACGCGGAATGAGCCGGCGTGGGTGGTTCATACGCTGTCGAAGCTCGCTGCGACTCGCGACGACGATGCCTTCGAGCTTGGTACCGCAACTGCGTCGAACGCGCAACGCCTCTTCGGTCTGGCCCTTAAAGCCGCATAGTGTGTAACATTCGCGCTTCACGCGAACTCCGCCCGCCATTGCGCGCAACCGCCCGGAGCAACGAATGCCATTGAAGCAGATCAGCACAACTCACGCGCCGTCCGCCATTGGGCCGTATTCCCAGGGTATCGTCGCGAACGGATTTCTCTTTACCGCGGGTCAGATCGCGCTGGACCCAGTGACTGGAAAGATCGTCGAAGGGGGTATCGTCGAGCAGACTGAGAGGGTGATGCAAAACCTTCAGCAGGTTCTGCAGGCCGCGGGCGTCGCCTGGGGCGACGTCGTCAAGGCGACCGTCTACCTGCACGATCTCTCGGACTTTCCAATCGTGAACGAGATCTACGGCAAGTGGCTTGGTGACGCGCGCCCCGCCCGGTCGACCGTCCAGGTGCCGGGACTTCCGCGCGGTGCGCTCGTCGAGATCGATGCCGTTGCGGTCGTCGCCTCGAAATAAAAAGCGGTTGATCGAATGAGTACCTCAAAAACGCGCGAGGAGCTGTTCCGCCTCACTGCCTTCGCGCGTTGCGCCGGTTGAGCGTCAAAAATGGGTCCGGGTGACCTGTCCCGCGCGCTGGCCGCGCTTCCAGTCAAGACAGATCCGCGATTGCTGGTCGGACGAGAGACCTTCGACGACGCGGGGGTATTTCGGGTGTCCGACGATCTTGCGCTCGTACAGACCGTCGACTTCTTCGCGCCAATCGTGGACGATCCATTCGACTTCGGCCAGATTGCCGCAGCCAACGCGCTGTCCGACGTTTACGCGATGGGCGGCCAGCCCCTCACGGCGCTCAACATTGTTGCGTTCCCGACCAGTGAGCTGCCGCTCGACGTGCTGACCCAGATCCTTGCCGGAGGTCAGGAAAAAGTTCACGAGGCGGGAGCGCTCATCGTGGGCGGACACACTGTGGTCGACATCGAGCTCAAGTACGGTCTGTCCGTCACGGGCCGGGCCCATCCCGATTTTCTGCTCACCAATGCCGGCGCGGTTGTGGGCGATCAGCTCATTCTCACCAAGCCGGTCGGCAACGGCATTCTCGCAACCGCCGCGAAGCTCGGCCGGCTCTCCGTTGAGGCGCAGGGGCCCATGCTCGATGCAATGAAAACTCTCAACGGGGTTGCGAGCCGGGCAGCGCTGGCTGTCGGCGCACGTTGCGCCACGGATATAACCGGCTTCGGCCTGCTGGGGCACATGTCGCACATCGCGCGCGCGAGCAAGGTTACGCTTCGCGTGGACCTCGATTCGATCCCGGTCTTCGAAGGAGTTCGCGAAGCCGTGCGGTCAGGGTCGACGACCGATGGAGCGAAGCGGAATGCCGAGTACCTGAAGGACCTCGTTCGCTGGAGCAAGGGAAGCGAGGAGGATCGCGCCATTCTCTTCGATCCGCAGACCTCGGGCGGGCTTTTGCTTTGCATCGGTCGAAGCGCGGTCGCTAACTATCTTTCACGAGTTGCCGGGTCTGTAGTCATCGGCGAAGTCATCGAACGGGGAGAAGTTGCGATCGAGGTACAGTGAAATGCGTGGGGGTGGATGGGGCCTGGTGGCTTCCGTGATCTTCAAAATCACTGTGACCCTACTTCGTAGGGTCGGGTGGGTTCGATTCCCACACTCTCCCGCCACCGCAACTGCCGCAATTCTCCTCCTCGTTTCTTCCGCACCCAGCCCCGCTCACGGACAGCAGCGGGATAGCGCGCGCGCCGGGATCGCCGGCACGCGCACCCAGCCAATGCAGCCGAGCCTGCGCGACACGACGGCGCGTCCCCCGATGAGCCCGAGGCGGGCGTTTCTCACTTCGCTGATTCTGCCCGGCTATGCGCAGACCGTCTTCGGCCGCGATAAGGCGGCGATGCTTTTCACGGTTGTCGAGATCGGCTCGATCGGCATGGCGCGCAAATCCGCCCTCGACCTCGCCGAGGCGAAAGGCATGCCCCGGGACAGCGTGGTCACTTCGTATCAAATCGATGCCGCCACCGGAAAGGCGGTACTCGATCCCAAAACAGGTCTGCCCGTTCCTGCGACCTGGGAGACGAGCCGGTACACCGCCGACCGGGTCAAGGCCCGCCGGACGCACTACGAGGACTGGATCGCGGCTATTGTGTTCAACCACCTCTTCTCAGGGGCTGACGCGTACGTCGCGGCCAATCTGTGGGACTTCCGCACCAATATCGGAGTTGTGGCCACCCCGCGATCTGCTGGGATCTACGCCAGCCTCAGACTGCGGTGACGAATCCGGCACCGATCGGCGTATTCGATTCGGGAATGGGCGGCCTCACTGTCGTCCGGGAGATGATCCGGCAGCTTCCCCACGAGAGCATCATCTACTTCGGGGATACTGCGCGGGTGCCCTATGGTCCGAAGAGTCCGGACACCATTCTGCGCTACAGCCGGGAAATTACCGCGTACCTGAAGGGCGAAGGTGTGAAAGCGCTGGTCGTAGCCTGCAACACGGCGACGGCGCACGCGCTCCCGGCCCTGCGCGAAGAGTTCGACATGCCGATCATCGGAGTGATCGAGCCGGGTGCACGCGCCGCGGCCGCCGCAACCAAAACAAAGCGTGTCGGAGTCATAGGTACGGCGGGGACGATAAAATCAGGCGCGTACGAGAAGGAGATCAGGAAACTCCTCCCCGATGCCAAGGTGACAGCCCAGGCGTGTGCGCTCTTCGTGCCACTGGTCGAAGAAGGCTGGGTCGATACCGAACCCACTCGCGCGATCGCACGCAATTACCTCGCTCCGCTCGTTTCTGCTGAAGTCGACACTCTGGTGCTTGGATGCACGCATTATCCGCTCATGAAAACCGTGATCGGGAACGTGGTTGGTCGTGAAGTGAGACTGATCGACAGCGCTCACGAGACCGCGAGCGAGATAGCGGCAGTCTTGGGCGCGAACGGGTTGGAGAATACATCGCCGAACGGCGCACGCTACCGCTTTATCGCCTCGGATGCACCGGAAACGTTTCTCGGTCTTGGTCAGCGCTTTCTTGGCTCATCGATAGACCGAGTCGAGACACGCACCCTGGGCTGAGCCGTCCCATCGGCGCAGCTCGACGACTTCGTCTGTCACTCTGATAAAAGTCGGCGCGTCGAGCCACGAACCGGCGTTCCCGAAAATGCGACCGTTCTCCATACGCTCCAGCGCGGCCACGTGCGAGTGACCGTATACCAGGAGATCCAGGTCCTTCGCGCTCTCGAGCTCCCGCTTTGCGTATTCGCGCAGACCTCGCCCCTCGTCCCTCGCGCGATAACTCCTGCTTGCGTTCGAGCTGCCTTGCGCGAGTCTGCTCGCCCAGTCCGGGTGAAGCAACGTCCGAAATGCCTTGATCGCGAGCGGGTTCCGCATGACGGGCCGTATCATCCGGTACCCACGATCTTCGCGGTCACGCAGCCCGTCGCCGTGTTCGATGCGTGTCTGCCACCCGGCGATGGAGCCTTGCCACGGCCCGACTTTGTATGACACTCCGACATCTTCACGGAGAATCTCGCCTCCCCAACAGTCGTGATTGCCGGCGACCCAGAGTATCTCCATTCCCGCGTCGCGCAGCTCCGCCAGCGCGGCCAGCGCTCGAAAGCTCCGCCGGGGTATCACGGTTTTCCACTCGAACCAGAAGTCGAACAGGTCGCCGTTGATCACCAGGGATTTCGCCTCGCCTGACAGTCCGCGGAGAAACGAGACGAACGACCGCTCGATCTGCGGGCTGGCTACGCCCAGGTGCGCGTCCGACACGATATAGCAGGGGGCGTTGAGCACGGCTCAAGTTAGCGCGTGCGTAGAGGCTTTACAAAGCAATGTGGCAAGGGCATTTTCGCTCTGCCCTCGCACATGACATCCCATTCAAATAGTGGGACGGCTCACACCGTCGAGTTCCGGGTCCGGTACGCGGAGACCGATCAGATGCAGGTGGTGTATCACTCCAACTATCTGATCTGGTGCGAGATCGGCCGGACCGAGTTTATTCGCGCCATGGGAACTCCCTACGCGGCGCTGGAGAGACAGAACGTTACGCTCGCCGTCGTCGAGGCCGGGCTTCGCTTTCACTCGGCTGCGCGCTACGATAATCTGATCCGTGTCACGACCAAGATCACCGACGTCAGATCGCGCACGCTCACATTCGAGTATGTCATCACCAATGCTGAGACCGGGGAGAAGTTCGTCACGGCTTCGACAAAGCTGGCGTCGCTGACGCGCGACTCCCGACTTACCACTCTGCCGGAAACTCTTCGCAAGGTACTTCAGAATGCAGTTTCGTAAGCAGCTCGCCCTCGCGGCGGTTTTATTGTCGGCGTCGTCATCCGCGCATGGTCAGCGGCTTCCGCCAGGCGTGGGCGGGGGCGAAGTCAATCTCTTTGCACGGCTCCTGGCGATGACGGACACGCGGCAGCTGGATACCGCAGTCATCGAACGCGCGCTGGCGAGCAAGTGGCAGCCGCTTAGAGCGGCTGCGACGCTAGCCATCGGACAGATTGGCCCCCAAAGCGGCATACCGGGCGCCGGGCGGCTGCGCTCACTTCTCTCGGATCCCGATCCGACGGTCGCTGGAAACGCGGCCTACGCATTGGGTCTTCTCCGGGACACTGCATCGATTGGTGATCTCAGTCGCACCCTGTCCGGGAGCCACGAGATTGCGCGCGAGGCGGCGTGGGCGCTCGGAGAGATCGGCGCGCCAGCCCGCGAAGCCATCACCGCGGGTCTCAAGAGACCGAGCGATCACGACACTGCGATCCAGCTGCTGCTTGCCGCCGCGAAGCTACGTCCAGTCCCCCTCGCCGATATCAACCCGTTTTTGCGCGATCCGCATCCCTCCGTTGTCTGGGCTGCAGCGTATGCGATAGCTCGCACTCGCGCGCCGGGCGGCGTGCGGGATCTGATCGACCTCGAGGCGTCGCCCGCTCTGAGTGCAAGGCCGCAGAATCTCGATCGCACCACAGATCTGTCAGCCCCATACACCGATTCGTTGAGCGGAAACCAGCGCACGCGTGCCGAAATTGCGCGCGGTCTCGCGAAATCCGCAGCAGGAGACTCTCTCGGTGTCAAGGCGTTTGCCGTGCTGTCGCGGCTGGTGGCTGACGTTGATCCGCACGTGCGGATCAACACCGCGCGCTCGCTCGGGACATATGGGCCTATCGCCAAGCCCGCTTTGATTTACGCAACTCGCGACCACGACCCTAACGTCCGAATCGCAGCGGCGCAGAGCTTCGGCAGCGTGTTGGCCGCAGACGCGACTGAGCTTCCCTCACTGTGGGCGGCGGACACTTCTTTTTTGTACCGCTCCTCGCTGTTGGCGTCGGTCGTACGCGCAGGACTCCGCCCCGCGGAGCTGGCCCAGTGGGCGGTGAGTCCCAACTGGGGATTCCGTGCCGCCGTTGCTTCGGCGGCAGGAGATTCGCTCGACCGCGCGTTCGTAATGTCGCGCGCCGCGCCTCTGACCGTCGATCCCGATCCGAGAGTGCGTGAATCAGCATATGCCGCTCTTGCGCCATCGCCGTCGATGCCCATGGAAGACACGGTGCACGCGCTCCTCATCAAGGGTCTTCGCGACCCTGACTTCTATGTGCGCGCGACAGTAATCGGTGCGCTCGCCGACCGGCCGTCAATCTCCGATCTCTCCGCGATCCTCACCAGTTACACTCAGGCGGGACGCGATTCGGCAAATGATGCGCGGCTCGCGGCCATTCAATACGTCGCGGCCCTCTGGAAAAAGGACAGCTCCTCGCTCAATGCGACCTGGCTAGCACAGCTTGCCCAGACTGCTGTGCCCGCGGATCCCCTCGAGCGCGCAGCAGGGAAGGGGATTCCTGTCTGGGCGAAGTGGAGCAGCGTTGCACCGGTGCCGAGGACGCTCGGCTGGTACGAAGGCGTGGTTCGCGACATAGTGATGCCGGCCTACATCGGCAAGACGCTGAACGCGACGATCAATACTACACGTGGCCCGATTCGGCTCGAGCTCTTCGGAACGGACGCGCCCATCACGGTCTGGAATTTTCTGTCGCTCGCGCGCTCCGGGTACTATCGCAATACTCGCTTCCATCGCGTGGTTCCGAATTTCGTGGCGCAGGACGGCGACCCTCGCGACGACGGAAACGGGGGACCAGGCTACGCGATCCGTGACGAGATGAACCGTCGTCGGTATGAGCGCGGAGTCGTGGGCATGGCGCTGTCGGGACCGGATACCGGCGGCAGCCAGTATTTCATTACGCACTCGCCACAACCGCACCTGGACGGCCACTACACCGTGTTCGGCCGGGTAGTGCGCGGGTACGACGTTCTCGACAGGATCGTCCAGGGTGATTTGATAACACGAGTGGATCCGAAATGAACAAGCACATTGTCGCCCTCGCCCTCGTGACGGTCGCATGCACTCCAACTGCCGCACCGCTCAAGGGTGTACTCTCACCAGATCGCTCGCTACCATCAGTGGCCTTGCCTCCCGGTCACCGGCAAATCGTCTTCAAGTGGGATTACCAGGAGGGCGATATTGCCGCTCGCGGAGACGGATCCGTGCGCACAGCGGCTCCGGATAGCGCGAGGCTCGACTTCTTCTTGGGCGGAGGGCTTGGTGCTGGTGCGGCGCTTCTCATCGGAGATTCGCTGCGGAGTCCAAACGCCCAGCTCGCCCGGCGCTACATTCCGCCGACGCCTATGATGTGGGCCGCACTCGGCCGTCTGGCTATTCCGGCGCTTCCGGACACGGTTGTCCGAATCGATGGTGACGTTCTGCGAGCAGATGTCGGTCGTCCAGTGCAGTGGCGGCTCGCCATCCGTGGCGACACACTGGTGGCCCTCGAACACATCTCCTCAGGCAAAATCATCGAAAGATTCAACCGTGGCCCGAACGGAGTCCTCAATTACGAAGCTCCGGGCGCACGGCGCAGCCTTCGTCTCACGGTTTTGCGGGAACAACCTGGATCTTTCGATGCGACGATTTGGAGTTTATAGTCTTGTGCCGGTGCTGCTGACAGGCTGCATCCCGTATGGATTTACGGGCGGCGGGCTGCCCTCTCATATAAGGACGGTTGCGATCGCTCCTTTCGAGAATCTTACGGCCACACCAGAGCTTCCCCGGGAGCTCACCGATGCGCTGCGAAGCCGGCTGCACGACCGGCTTGGCCTGAGTGACGCCTCCGAAGCGAAGGCAAACGCGATCGTTCGCGGGACGATTCAGCGCTACGAGGTAGACATTCCGATCGGCTTCAGCGCCAATAACAAACAGGCGACGACCGCCAAGCGCATGCTTCAGCTCGTCGTCGACATCGAAATGGTCGATCAGGTGACGGGCAAGACTCTATGGCAACGGAAGGGGCTGCTCGTCGAGGGACAATACGAGGAGCGTGGGCTCGCAGAGGGGAAACGCCAAGCGATCGAACGAATCGTCAACGACGTCATCGAGGGAGCACAATCACAGTGGTGAACCGACGCGGCGCGGGCAGTCTGGGCTGTCTCATTCCGATTCTGATTCTCGCTATTGGGGCCTACCTCGCCTACGGTTTCGGCGAAGCGTACTTTCGATACTATCAGTTCAAGGACGCCATGGGGCAGGAAGCGCGATTCGCTACGACGCTGACAGACGATCAGATCACGCGCCGCCTCTCCGCCCTCGCCGATACGCTACAGCTTCCGCCCGGTGCCGAGCTCATTACGATTTCGCGCGGACCGGCGATGATCACCATTTCGAGCGACTACGACGAAGTAATAAGCCTCCCTCTCAAGAAGGAACGGGTTATCCATTTCCACCCCCTGGCTATGAGCAGACTCTGAAGCCTCTCGACCCTGCCACGAAGGTCAAGACACGGGCTGAGGCGGAGCGCTGGAGAGCCGCCAGAAAAGATCGGGTAGCGTTCACGAATGGAGTCTTCGATTTGCTCCATCCGGGTCACATCGATCTCCTGATCGCTGCACGCGGGACTGCAGATGCACTGATCGTCGGTGTGAACAGCGATGACTCAGTCCGCCGCATCAAGGGTCCGGGGAGGCCGGTGCGCAGCGCAGCGGAGCGCGCGTTTGTGCTTGCCGCTGTCGAATGCGTCGATCTCGTGGTTGTTTTTCCCGAGGATACCCCGCTCGAGCTGGTCAAGACTGTAAAGCCCGACGTGATCGTGAAGGGCGGCGACTACACGGAAGCCACGATCGTTGGCGCGAGCGAAGTCAAGAGTTGGGGAGGACAGATCGTCGTCGTTCCGCTGACACCCGGACAGTCGACCACCGCCATCATACGGAAGCTCAGTGAAGCCAGGTAAATCTGCCCGTCAAGGACGCTCGACCACCGAGCTGCGCCCGATTACGCTCGAGCGGGGCGTCGCACCCTACGCCGAGGGCTCGTGCCTCATCACTTTTGGCGCGACACGCGTTCTCTGTACTGCCTCGGTCGAGGAAGGAGTCCCGGGTTGGAAGCGCGGGAGCGGAGAGGGTTGGCTTACCGCCGAGTACGCGATGCTTCCCCGCGCGACTCGCACGCGCACGTCCCGCGAGCGGGCGCAGCTCGGAGGTCGCACCCAGGAAATACAGCGCCTGATAGGGCGCAGCGTGCGCGCGATGCTCGACGACTTCAAGTTCGGCGAGTTCACCGTCAAGCTTGATTGCGATGTGCTGGTCGCCGACGGCGGCACCCGCACTGCTGCGATAACGGGAGCCTCCGTTGCCATAGTCGATGCCTTCGATTGGATGGTGACAGCTGGCAAGCTCCCGAAAACTCCTGTCCGGCGCCGGGTCGCGGCCGTGAGCGTCGGCATCATCGATGGCGAGGCCCGACTCGATCTCGACTACGAAGAGGATGTAAGGGCCGAGGTCGATATGAACGTGGTGATGAGCAGTGAAGGAAAATTCGTCGAAGTGCAGGGTACCGGCGAGCACGGCACGTTCGACAGGACGCAGCTCGACCAGCTCGTCGATCTCGCCATCGCGGGCATCCGGACGCTCGATACGGCGCAGACGGAAGCTCTATCGGAGTGATTGGGCAGCGTCTCCTTCTCGCCACGCGAAGCGCCGGGAAGCTGCGGGAGCTTCACCAGATATTCTCCGGATTAGGACTCGAAGTGGTGGACCTGTCGTCGTTGGGAATACCGGAGAGCCCGCTGGAGGATGGCCTCGAGCGCTACGACACCTTCGAGGAGAACGCGCTGGCAAAGACGCGCTACTTCTTTGAGTTGTCGGGTGGGCTTCCGACCTTTGGCGATGATTCTGGGATGTGCGTCGCCGCCCTCGCGGGCGAGCCCGGAGTGTACAGCAAGCGGTGGTCGGGCCGCGATGATCTCTCCGGCAGAAAGCTCGACGACGCCAACAATGCCAAGCTGGTCGCGAGAATGCAGGACGCGTTACGACAGGATGGTGCTCACTATACCGACGGCGCACGGTACGTCTGTGTCGCGGCGTTCAAGGATGTCGCGGGAGAAGTGATCCGGAGGGGCGAGATCGAGGGACGGGTTCTGCTCACCCCGCGCGGCAGCCGCGGTTTTGGTTACGATCCGTACTTTGAAGCGCCTGACCTCGGCGGGACCTTTGCCGAATCCTCGATTGAAAAGACAGCCAGTTCGAGCCATCGTGCGCGGGCATTTTACGCGCTGCTTGGCGCGTTGCGCGCTGAAGGCCGGATATAGTAACTTGCGCGCACCTCGGGGCGTAGCGTAGCCCGGTATCGCGCCTGCTTTGGGAGCAGGAGGTCCCCGGTTCAAATCCGGGCGCCCCGACTCTGTAACTACAAGCCTCATCGTCGTTTCGACGGTGGGGCTTTTTGTTCGCTTGTAAGCCGTTACCCGTTTCGTGGTCCGTTTTGCACCATTATCGGCCCGGCACTGCTCTATCCATGATCTTGCGTGGCTCGGACATCACGGCGAGCATCGTATCGTTGTCAGCTTGCTGGTAGCACCTGATTAACGTGCTTACGTCCTTCCAACCCCCTGCCTGTGCAACGTCGGACACCGAGAGATGCTTCCTGAGCCTGAGCTCGGTTAAGGGCGAAGTCGCAAGCCTGCCCGCGCTCGATTTCTACCTTCCATTCCCGGCGCACCGACAGAGCTGGATGCCCACACAGGATGTCTACGTCGCCACGACGTTTGATAAGAGGGCTCCCTCGATCACAGCCTACGGCTCCAACGGCCAAGTGTTAGCGCTTCGGCAGGCCGACGGCGTTCCCACTGTCCCCCTCATCATCCTTCATCCCGCCGAGCCGAAAACAGCTCACACGACGCCCCTCGCTAATGGCGACGGCGGTCTGATCGAAAGTCCGACAAGAATGTCGACCCCGTCGCAAGGCAGCTTCCTTGTCGACTGCGGCGATGCGTGCGGAGGCGGCGGAGGCGGCACCGTCATCACTTCCCCCGCGCCCGGCACTTACATCAATCATTTCAACATCAAGCAGGACGACGGGTGGTTCGGCAACTCGGAGATGCGGTTCTATAGTTTCGCCGAGGTCGGCTGGCAGTTTCAGCAGGGCAACAACGGCACCAGTTGGTTTCTTATCGCTAGCCACGAGTGTGCCAAGGG
>JALYKQ010000092.1 GCA_030774675.1 Gemmatimonadota bacterium
GTTCGCCGTCGGCGACGAGGTATTCGGTTCGGTGACAAAGGCGATCTTCGGTGCGGGCTCGTTCGCTGAGCGCGTGACCGCCGGCACCAGCAGCGTGTTCCGCAAGCCATCGAGCATCCGTCACGACCAGCCTCTACTGCAGGCGTCGCGGCGGTGACGGCATTGGCGGCGCTCGACGCGATCCAAGCACGTCCAGACCAGATCATCGTTGTCGTCGGAGCGTCCGGCGGGGTGGGAAGCTACCTCGTCCAGCTGCTCGCGAGCCAGCGAGCTCGCGTCGTGGCAGTCGCGCGCGGGGAGCGTGCCGCCTATCTGCGCGGCCTTGGCGCATCAGAGGTCATCGACTACACGGCGGGAGACGTCGTTTCGCGGTTGGCAGCGTCATATCCCGGCGGCGTCGATGCATTGGCTGATCTCGCGAGCGACAAGGACCCGTTCGCGGCGCTCGCGGCCCAGGTCAAGAACGGCGGACGAGCAGCTTCGACGATGGGCGCTGCTGACGTGGAGGGACTGCAGAAGCGCGGCGTGGTCGCCCAGAACATTCGGGGAGTAGCCACCACCGAGGCCCTGTCGCGCATAGCCACGCATCTGGCGGCCGGCACCGTGAAGCCGCCAGCGATCAAGACGCTGCCGCTCGACCATGCGGCCGATGCACTCGCGCAGGCTGGCGGGCGGCACACGCAGGGCAAGATCGTGATTGCCGTGTCCTAGGAAGGTTCCTCCGGCCGCCCACCTTGGTCCCCTCGGGTGCTCGGTTTTTCGCTGCGCCTGACTGCCAGCGGGATCGACGAGTCGGGGAACCCAGGGACTCGAACCCTGTGAACCATGAGGGGAGAGCCCATACGCGGAGCGTCGGAGATTCCGGGGCTTCGCTTGCTCCTACCCGAGCGCATGATATTTCTGGCGACGCAAGCCACGCCATGCCGACGGAAGGTGGGACATCCCAACGGCGCAGCCTTGCACCGGTGCCGGCATCAGAGTTGGCATCAAATGGAGTTCGACATGCCGTGGGTCGTACCCCAAGCCATGTGTTTGTTGCCGTTTCTCCGCTCGGACGGATGCCTGAGCGGTCGATTGCGGCGGTCTTATAGATCTCCGCACGTCGGGAGCTGTCCTCGAAGCGTCCTCACAGGCCGGACTGTCCGAAGGCTCTTCCGATGTGTCAATAAACCCAGCGCCTCGAGGGTGCGACCCGTCGCGTCAGCGTTCTGTGGACTCATCGGCCTTCGCGAACGTAAGCGGGTCTTCGAAGGAAGCTTCGTTCAAGGTCCTAACCTAGTCTTGCGTGGCACAACCAGCTCAGCCAATCGCCGACATCGTGCGAGCCATGCACGAAGAGGTTGTCCAACAGCTCGCATTGACCAAACGCATTCGTCACGCTGGCGAGAGTGGACGCGCGCGCGAAGAAATAGTCCGACGATTCCTCCGGAAGTTTGTTCCGAGTGGATTAGGGATCGACACGGGCTTTGTAATCGACGTTCACGGCGGTGTCAGTCGACAAATCGACATCGTTATCTATCGGCATGACTACCACCCCATCCTCGAGATCGGCGGACTGAAGCACTTCCTAGTCGAGTCAGTGGTCGCGGTGATCGAGAACAAGGCATCCGTAACTGACCGCGCTACGTTGCGGGAAGCACTCGAAAATATTCGTTCGGTGAAGCGCCTCGACCGAAGCGCGGAAGGACGCAACTACGTCGTCATGGACTTTCACGGGCAGGGCACCTTGGTTAAGGACGATCCGCACTACCGAGTCTGGGGCGCCATCATCGCCGAGGAGAGCTTGTCCCGCGAGACATTCCTCGCCGAAATGGAGTCCGACGTGCACTCGAATGACTTGTCTCTCTGGCTGGACTGCTACGTCGCGATCCACGGGTTCGTGTCTCGTTACGTCGACAAGAACACGGCGCTCGTTTGGAACCCGGATGGGGCCGACGCGCTGGTACTGACCGACCCAGAGGGGTCGAGCGGCGAAAGGCCCTTGGTTGACTTTGCGTTGCTGCTCGCTGGCCGGCTGCGGCACGCCGCCACCGTGGACTACACCCCTAGCAGTTACTTTCCAATGAGTCGGTCTCATAAGGGCGTTCTTCGACTGCCCGGCGATTCTGGCGCGTGAGTTGTAGCAACCGATGTACGAAGGCTCAAAACATTCGGTGACATCGAGGCACACTGCGGCGCCGCGAAACGGATGAACTGACTGCTCCTGAGATCGTCTGGATGTTCCCAGTGCGGATTCTTAATCCTTTGGTCGCGGGTTCGGAAAGAGTCTTGCATCGGCACCATCTAAGACGCGCAACAGCAGGTCGGCGAGCATGATCACGTCGGACGCGACCGAAGGATCTGCGTACACCTCCGGCGCCTTGGCGGACCTTGCTCCTTGAACGTCGCAATAGCCGCAGCGAAGAGTTCCATCATTCCTTGGGAGGCCGGATGTTGCACAGACCGGCAGCGGTGTTGGCATCAAGATTGGCATCAAACGGTCTCGTGAAGGTTCGCTGAACGTGAGAACGAGCCCATAATCATTGCCTCGGAGGGGTGGCAGAGCGGTCGAATGCGGCGGTCTTAAGAATTCCTTCTCCTTGTTGGGTGGCCCTGCCGCTGTCCATCTCACACTTGCATTGGCGCGATGGCCGGACCGTCTGGCCACGCCACATCCCGTTCACTGGGTCCGTCCGGTGTCGAATGTATGTGGGATCTAACAGCACGGGTGCATACTCCCGTCGATTGACGAGGCCGGAGGGCAGGACTCATGCCTAATATCCCTACCAACAGTCGCGCCAGGGTTTTCTGTCACATCGATCAGGGCTTCTACCCCCAAGACGAATTCCGCGATGAGCGTGGACGTATGAAGCACATAAAGAACGTTGCCACCGAGCACTGGGCTGACGGCCAACCGACTGAGCTGCCGCCGTGGAATGTGCCGAGTCGGTATACCGTGAAGTTTCCGCCGGATGATGAATGATGAGTAGCGACATCGAGTGGGAAAAGCAAAAGCACGGACTCGACCGAATTGCGACCGTTGCCGATCGCACGGAAGACAGGTCCCAGAAAGGGGAGGATCGGAAACAAGACCATGACTGGGCCGAAGCTGATCGAAAACAAGACCACGAATGGGCCGAGGCCGATCGGAACCAAGATCGGGATTGGAAGGTCGACGATAGAGACGACGACCGCGACTGGGAGTTTCGGAAGATCGCGTGGGAGGCTGACTACGATAGAGCCAAGGTAATTCACGACGCGCGCGTCGAACTTGCGAAGGGCGCTGTTGCCCGAGCAGCAGCGGGTGCCGAGTTCGTTCGCAACGCGGCCACTGGCGTCGTGACGATCTACACAGCCGTTCTTGGCGTGAGGTTTGGGATTGTGGCCGGCCAGACCAACTTGCCGGTGAGCGGCTTGATTCCAGCGTTGTTTCTAGGTCTGGCGCTGACATTGGCCACGACCTACATGGCGTGGCTTGGCCGAGGACAGCGCGTGAACCCGCCGATGCCGAGCGCCTCACTGCCGGTCATGGAAGAGCGCAGGCTTCAAGCGTTCATTGAGTGGGCAAGCACGATTGCCCTCAACCGAGCCTACTTCCTTCATACCGCGGTGTTGAGCCTTGGTGTCGGTGTCGCGCTCCTTCCGGCACCATTCGTCTCGAACGAGTTCAATCCGTGGTTGTTTGTTGCGATGTTGGCAGGCGTCCTACTCATCCCCGTAGCGACGGCCCGGGATTAACGTCTCAACGTGTCAGTTCCTTAAATGTGCTAGGAAGAGTGACCTTATCGCGAAAAAGCGCAACCCTCTGCCGGTGAACGGAACCGTCGGGGGCTGTCGATCACCCGGCCTCTAGCACGCACGCCGGCCGCTGTTGACGACGACGGTAAGGGAACTAGTGGGCACGCGAATGGTGTCCATCTCTGTCACGTCATAAAGGACAGTTGTGTCGCCGGTGCGCCCCAGGTACATCAAACACCCATCCGAGCGTTTCACAAGCTCAGGGTTGGCATCGCGGGACCAATAGATCGTGGCAGGGTACGCCTGCCACGAAATGATGATGACCTGGCCTTGTCCGATCCCGAGGCTGGCAAGCGTCAAATCCTCGGCCCTCCCTGCACGGAGAGACGCGCCATTCGCCTCAGCTCCGCGAACCAGGAACAGAAGCAGAAACAGAGTTCCGATTAGGAACACCGCAATCGAGACCCACCACGCGACAGTCACGAGTATCGCCCTTAGTACCGCTGACGCAATTGCACCAATGCATCCAGCGATCGAGTGTGCTTCATAGTGCTCGAACCGACGCAGGTACGCGCGAATCATGAGCCGTAGCGTGAGCAAGACGAGCGCTGAAATGGCGACCAACAAGCCTTCTAGTAGCGCAAGCCCAACGAGCGACTCGCCGAGGATTTCGGTGTAGCCGAGCCCCACGTCCTCCGGCCGCAAGCCCAATTCGCCGTAGAAGCGTGAGTAGGCGGACTTGAGGATTCCGTACGAGATCAAGCCGGTGAGCGAGAGAAGGGGCACCGCGAACGCGAGCCATTGAGACACCCGTGCGTTCCAGCTTGATGTTTGCTCGGATTCGCGAACACGGCCTTCCGAGTCCTGCGAGGCCACGACACGCATTCTGCGACCTGCACCGCGAGCTTTGCCGCCGGCCTGATCCTCCTCAAAGTCGATTGCTATCCAGCTGGACGCGCCACGCGCGACGTCCTCCGGGCGTGCGAGACGCCGACCGAGGTTGCCGTGATCCCTCAGAAGTGAGGACGAATCGGCGTCAATCGTTTGAGTCCCCAAGGGCAGTCGCTTGCCTAATACGGCAGTGCTAACAAGCGACGTCGGACAGGATCGATCAGGCAGGTCTTTGAAGGTCCTGTCCAAAGCGATGCACACGACGTTTGGCAGGTTCGGAGGAAAGGACTCACTTCAGCGCAGTAATCCGCGCCGGATAGGGCCAGAGTTTGTGCAGTCAGCCGCCGAACTCGTGCGGTCGCTCAGTTGATCGATGGAGGTGACTGGGTGAACAGTTAGATATCCATCTCAGGAAAAGGCCAGCCCTTGCCGGTATAGGATCGTCGCGACGCGCCTTTACCCCGCGCTGCGTCGTAAAGGGCCTTCGCCGCGACAACCCAACAAGGCTCGCCGAATACCCTCACGGCGATTCGCTCCCATCGATGGTTCTGGTCGCGAAGGCGCGCCACATTAGCGGGAGTAGGCAGGACCGAACGAAACGTGCCGTCCAACTTGGCCTCCTCTTCAAGGGCCGTGAGGAAGACCTCGTGTGAGTGAGCACGATCGCGGATGCGGGACTGTATCGAGTCCGGGGTAAAGGCCCACGCGTAATGAGTGCCGAATTGAGGCTCGCTCAATCCGATCGACGCTATTGGTGGACTTCGCTCTCACCCAGTTGCGTACCCTATGCAAAGACACGCGCTTCTTCCACGTAGCCAGGTCGTGGAAGCGTCCAAGTTGCACGGAGCGGCACGACCGTGCATCGGTGATGGCATCAAGATTGGCATCAAATGAATCTCGGCGGAGGCACTTCTCACAGCCAAAGCCCTATGTTTATTGGCGATTCTCCATCCGGAGGGGTGGCAGAGCGGTCGAATGCGGCGGTCTTGAAAACCGCTGAGGGTGCAAGCTCTCCGTGGGTTCGAATCCCACCCCCTCCGCCGGTGTGCAACTGACGATGTCTTTTGACATCGGAGGTCTCGATCTTTTGGCGTAGTCGCTCGTAGGGAGTCTGGCCACCAAGCGCGCCGTGAGGGCGATCGAAATTGTAGAAGTCCTCCCACTCCTGGAGCTTGGTGGTGAAGAGCTTGTTTTGGTCGACGACGACTCCGCCGAGCATCCGGTAGAACTCTTCGGCGTCGATGCGATGTGAGCGCTCGACCTTGCCGTTCAGCCGCGGGGTGCGCCGCCTGATGTAGACGTGCTCGATGCCGAGGTCCTGAACGTGCCAGTGGAAGGCGGCCGCGAACTCGGAGCCGTTGTCGGTCTGGATCCGCAGGACGTGGAAGGGCAGCTTCTCGAGGACGTAGTCGACGAACTGGATCGCGCTCTTCTGACCGAGCCGGTCGTAGATGCGCAGGACCCGCAGACGGGTGCAGTCGTCGATCGCGGTGAACTGGAAATGCTTCTGGCGCGAGCCCTTCAGCGGAGCGATGAACTTCACGTCGATCTGGACCTGGTGGCCCGGCTCCGGCTTCTCGTAGCGCTTCCAGCGCTCGCGGTACCGCACGTACCGCTGCGACGCCGGCAGGCGGCCGAGGCCCAGGCGCCGCAGGATCCGCCACACCCCGGACTGGCTGAGCGAGATCTCGTGATAGCGCTTGAGGTACATCGCGATCTTCAAGGGCCCGAAGTGGTAGTGCTGGCGCAGGTAGACGATCTTGCTGACGATCTCCGTGCTCGTGGCCCGCGGACTGCGACGAGGCCGGGACGAGCGGTCGCGAAGGCCCTGCTCACCGAGCTCCGCGTAGCGCCGTTTCCAGCGATAGAAGGCGGTCCTCGTGATGCCGTCGCGCAGCAGGTCGGCGTGAAAAATCGTCCGCTGCTGGTCGAACGCGCGGCGCGCCGGTAGGGTCGAGCCAGGCCCGACGGGAAAGAGCTCCGATGACTTGGCCTGGCGGAAAAACATGGTGCCGCTTGCGTCGGCGAGCGCGATCTGCGTGCTGACACCGATGGCCGCGCTTGCGCCGGCCTCGAGCTCACGAACGATCTCGACGGTCGACGGCAGTCGCGGTAACCGCGCCGCGCGCGCAGCTCGGGCTCCTGCCACAAGCGGCGCAGCGCGACCGGCGGCGCGAAGCCAGCGGCGTATGCGAAGGCCCACACCAACGCGAGGAGCTGCACGACGGCGCCGAGCGCACCCGCGAATGCGGGCAGAACCGCACTCAATCCAGCGAGCAGGATGAGCAGGCCGAGGACGTAGCTGCCGAAACTGATTGACTGGAGCCGGCGGCGGTTGACCCCCTGGGAACGACCTGCTGCGCGTGCGAACGCCACCGCGCAGTACACCGTGAACGCGGCGAAATAGACCACCAGGGCGAGGGTCGCCGCCAGTGGCAGCGGTGCGAAGGCGAAGAGTGAGCTTCGCGTCACGCTCACTTGGGACCGCGGCAAGGAGCTCGCCGAGCACAAGCGCTTCACCATCGCGACCGACGTCAAGGTGTACTTCTGCGACCCGCGCAGCCCGTGGCAGCGAGGGACGAACGAGAACACCAACGGCCTGCTGCGTCAGTACCTCCCGAAGGACACCGACCTCTCGCGTGCGAGCCAGCAGGACCTGAATGCGATCGCCAGACGACTCAACACTCGACCGCGCAAGACCCTCGGCTATCGCACCCCGGCCGCTATCCTCGAACGCGACGTTGCGCTGACGGGTTGAACTCAGGCCGCATAGGTCGCGCGGCGCTACGGATGTCGTCTAAGCCGGCTGCCAGCGCATCGATTGCCCGGGCGTAGCCCTCAGGCGACGCTTCACTGGCTCCCGCTAAGGCAGTTACCTGTGCTAATAATGGCGAAGCCTGGTGCGAAGGGAGTTCTGCCTCGACACCGTCACGGAAGTATT
>JALYKQ010000093.1 GCA_030774675.1 Gemmatimonadota bacterium
GGAATCGCCGTATGGCGAATGCTGCCTAACGCTGACCAAAAGCACCCACGGCCCAGCTTCGAATCGACATCCTTTTGCTTGTGGCCGCACGGCTATTCACGTATGCTGATAGTGTTCTTACCGGATACTTCCGTGGAACTGGTTCCTCAGGAAACGCACGAAGGACGGCGCCCTTCCCCCAGGATGTGGCAGCCGATTCATCCCGAAGCAGCGGCAAGACTCACCGATTCCCGCTTACAGCTTCATCATGCCGCGCAATTCGCAGCCGCAGCCGGAATTTCTTTCCTCCAGCACCTCCCGGACAACAGTCACACCAGTCTCGAGTGGGTCCCCATGCTCGGCGGATTGTTCTCGCGCGTGGTTCCGGCGCAGAGAGCGTTTCGCGTCGGCGTCAGACCGATCAAGCTGGCGATACTGATTGCCAGTGAGGACAATCAGCCAATCAGCGAATACCCTCTCCACGGCCGTACCATCACCGAAGCGAGAGACTGGATTCGATCACAGGCCACACTCCTGGGTGCCGACGGATCGCACTACAGTCTGACTCGGGATTACGAGATACCGAGGCACGATGTGGCGATCGGCGAATCATTTGATGCGAGCGAGCAGTCATGCTTCGAGGAGCTCTCCAAGTGGTTCGCCAATGGTGCCGCAATCATTGGGTCTCTCGCTCGAGCTACGGACACGGCCAGCGAGGTCAGATGCTGGCCGCATCACTTCGACATCGGGACGCTCATAAAGGTCGCGTCGGGGCGCACCATCGGAGTGGGATTGGAGCCGGGAGATGATTACTACGATGAGCCGTATTTCTACGTGAACATGAGACCGCAGCCTACCGCATCACGGGCTCGATCGCGGCCTCTGTGGGGAAGTGGCACCTGGCACACGGACGAATGGGTCGGCGCCGTCCTCTGCGGCTCGCGACTCGGCTCGGCATCCTCGCAGGAACGGCAGACCAGAGAATTTCTCGACTCCGCGGTCTCCGCCTGTCGCGCGATGCTGACACTCGACTAGACAGCCAGCACTCTCACCACGGTACCTCGCCTCCGCCAGAGGCCTTTCCGTCGATGCGCAGGCGCAATCACTCGTTCCACTAAACCCAGAACACCATCTACCACGAGCGCGAGAGCCGCGGCTGGGAGCGCACCAGACAGTATCATGCGTGTATCGGCAAGTGCGAGTCCGGCGACGATGGGTTCTCCCAATCCTCCTGCACCAATGAACGCCGCCAGCGTCGCCGCTCCTACCGTGATGACTGCGGCGGTCCGGATTCCCGCCATGATCACCGGCGCGGCAAGCGGAAGCCGTACCCAGAGCAGACGCTGCACTGGCGTGGTGCCGAGCGCTTCCGCGGCGGCAACAGCATCGGGATCGGCGTCCCGCACCCCCGTGTAGGTGCCGCGCGCGATCGGATAAAGGGCGTATAGCCATAGCGCCACCAATGCGGGCACCACGCCGACTCCGAGCAACGGGATCATGAACGCCAGGAGCGCGATACTTGGAATCGTCTGAAGCACGCCCAGCGCGCCGATCATCGGCTCGGCAAGGTGTCGGGTGCGCTCGAGAAAGAGCCCAAGTGGGACCGCAACTATCACCGCCGCTAGAAGAGCGAGTCCAACCAGCAGTAGATGCCGGAGTGTCAGGGCAGCCAGGTCCGCCCGACGATTCCACATGTATCTGGCGAACCCCGAGCGTCGTTGCTCGACCCGCGCCGGCGCCTGTCCCGCATCGATCAGCCCGAGAGCCCTGAGCTCATCACGCGCTACGACACGAACGTCTTCGCCAGCGTCTTCCACCCGGCGATTCAACTGACGCATCGTTTTCTCGTCGAGACGCCCGCTCAGCAGCGCAAGCGCAGCCACTCCGGCTGGCATTTCTGATTCAAGTCTTCCGGACACCAGGGCGGCTGCTTCGTACGGGGGAAAGAAGTGCCGGTCATCGACGAGCGTCACCAGATCGTAGCGAGCGAGCAGACCGTCAGTCGAATAGCCGTCGATAACATCGACTCCACCCGAGGCCAGAGCCTCATACTTTACCGCCGGCGCCAGAGGTCGTACCGCACGTGGATGCAAGCCGTACACCCGTGAGAGGCCGACTAGTCCGTCGCTTCTGCCGATGAAGTCAGCCGTAAATCCGGCGGTGAGATGTGAGCTCTCGCGCGCGAGGTCGCTCAGCGTCCGCAAGCGGTACTTGGTTGCCGTCGCCCGGGTAACTGCAATCGCATAGGTGTTCTGGAAACCGAGCGGTGGGAGCCAGCGTACCCCATACTCCTCGGCGAATCGTCGCGCGACGTGCGCGAATACCGCTCGTGGATCTGCCAACACCGAATCCGCAAGCGAATCGTGAAGGATCGCGACCAAGCCCGTCCCAGTGTATTCAGGGTAGACATCGATCGCTCCGGTGCGGAGAGCGCCGAACGCAATTTCGGTCGCGCCAAGCCCGGGCCGCCGCTCGACGCTCAAGCCCCGCGACTCCAGAAGCTCCGCGAACATCTCGCACAGCAGGTACGATTCACCGAACGGCTTAGATGCCACAATGGTCGCACGCGCTTCGCCACGTGCTGACGTCTCTGCCGACCGCGATTGAGCGCGGATGCTTGCTGCCACCACCAGCCCTGCTAACGGCACCAGTCGGGTGATGAGCCTCACAGGCGCAGAGCCTCGAGTCCCGCTCTGGCTCGCTCTATTAGTCGCGCCACGTACTCGGTCGCCGGTGCTGTTATCAACACGCGCATCGTTCCCTGCTGCTCGATCCGGCCCGCTCTCATCACGACTACTTCGTCGGCCAGCCGTCCCGCCTCGGCGAGATCATGCGTCACCAGCAGCGTCGTCACCGAGAGATCGCGGCGCATTGCATCGAACGATTCCTGGAGATCCGCTCTGGAGATCGCATCCAATGCACCGAAGGGCTCGTCGAGCAGAATCACGCCAGGTCGGGCCGCGATGCTGCGCGCGAGAGCGACGCGTTGGCGTTGACCCCCCGAGAGCTCGTGCGGAAAACGATTGCCGAACTCCGACGCCGGCAGCCCGACGAGGTCGAGGGCGTTCCTCGCTGCGTCTGCTGCATCGGGAATCTCACGGAGCACTGGTACGAGCGCCACGTTACGAAGCACTCGCCAGTGCGGGAGAAGCCCGCCGTGCTGCTGGACGTATCCGATTCCTCTGCGCAGCAGAACGGCGGGCTGCGTGCGAACATCCGTGTCACCGACTCTTACCTCTCCCCGCAGCGGCTCGACGAGTCGGTTGAAGCAGCGAAGCAGTGTGGTTTTCCCGGACCCGCTCTCACCAACGAGTGCAACGGCACGTCCAGCTGGAACATCGATGGTCACGTCATCAAGCGCGACTACGGACTCGAAGCGATGTGAGACATTCCGCGCGGCGAGGGGCGTCGGCATGCGCTTAAGACTGCCTACACCAACGCCTTGGCGCTATGCTCTTCCAAGAAGGTCGACGATCACCAGATAGACGAGCGCGAGAGTCATGAACATCGCTTGCGGCAGCGGGAGCAACCCGTGCACGCCACGCCAGGAAACCAGCTCACAGATTGCGATGAATGCCGCAGTTCGGACCCAGGGCCGGTGCACGAACCGTCGCAGCAGATGGTAGATCAGCCCTGCCAGGGCTCCGGCTACCGTCCCGGCGAACACGACCGTTATGCTTCCCTCGGGCGTAAACGCTGGAATCCTTCCTTCCATGTGCGCAATGACGCGCATCAGCAGCCGGCCGCCGACGCCGAGTATTAGGAGCCCGAGGAGCGTGCCCCGCAGCAGGTCCGATCTAAGCTCCATGATTGACCTCCGCCAGTGGACAATACGAGTCCGAGTCTGCTTCGTTTCGGCGTGCGTGTTGCGGTGGATTCCTGTCGATCCCACCTCGTTCCAGGATTCCAGATGAGTCCCGCCAATCCAAAACTACGCCGTCTCGGCGCCCAGGGTCTTCAGACATTTCCTATCGGCCTCGGGTGCATGGGCATGTCCGAGTTCTACGGCCCGAGCAACGATAAGGAATCCATCGCGACGATTGACCGCGCGCTCGAGCTGGGCATCAACATGCTCGACACCGCCGACATGTACGGACCGTTCAAGAACGAAGAGCTGGTAGGACGCGCGATCAAGGGAAAACGCGATCGCGTCATCATTGCCACCAAGTTTGGCAACGTGCGCGATCCCAAG